>DASYOM010000159.1:0-22224 GCA_036007765.1 Chitinophagaceae bacterium
TGATTTACAGAAAAGAGCACATTGTATCTTGAAAGGTCATTGTCTTTCATAATGCCTTGCCGCTTAAGATAATTTATAGAGGCCCTGTAATTCCCTTTGTCGGATCCACCGGAAATTGAAATATTACTATTGTTGGAAATACCGGTTCTCATAATCTCATCGAACCAATCAGTATTGGCTCCGGCATCCAGGCCTGTGACATCCAACCCGCTATCTTTTGTATATTTTCTCCATTCATCAGCAGATAACAAATTGGGCTTATTAGCAACTTTGTCAAAGGCGATATAATTATTAAACTGCAAATGTTGCTGCCCCGGCTTTCCTTTTTTTGTGGTAATTAATATCACACCGCTGGCTGACCTTGAACCATAAATAGCCGTTGCGGCCGCGTCTTTTAAAACGCTTATTGATTCAATATCCTGAGGCGATACGGAATTTAAGTCCAATCCCGGAACACCGTCAATAACAACAAACGGTGTGCTTGAACCCGTCAACGAAGAAGTTCCTCTTAACCGTATGGTTTGCCTCGCAGTCACATCTCCTGTTTCAGTAGTTATGGTAAGGCCTGCCACCTTACCCTGCAATAAATCCGCTGCGGTTTGGGTAACGCCTTTATTAAAATCTTTTTCTTTGATAACCGAAATCGCTCCGGAAACTTCTCTTTTCAACTGAGTTCCGTAGCCCACTACCACCACCTGATCTAAAGATGCATCCTGCCTTTGCAATTTGAGATTAATAAATTTTTGATTTTTTAAAACGACCTCATATTTTGAGAAGCCTGTGTGAGAAAAAACAAGCGTGCCACCCCCTGAAACATCTAAAACGAATTTTCCATTATCGTCAGAGGTAGTTCCTTTTTGGGTTCCTTTTAAAACTATGCTCACATTTGCAAGTGGATTTCCCGCTTCATCTGTAATTACTCCATTGATCTCTACAGGGTCAGAAATCACTTTGCTAAATGAAATTTCAGAAAGTATTTTTGGCACAACAACAACGGTATAATCAACAATTTTATAAGATAATGGCTGATCTTTAAAACAGAGATCAAGGACGTACTCAAGTGAACCATTTTTTACCTCAATAGATACATTCTTTGCTTTATCAAGTTGATCATCATTGTAAATAAATAAAAAACCGCTTTGCTTTCGAATGTCCTTAAATATGGGCGCCAGAGGCGTGTTCTTATAAGAAAGAGAAATAGTTTGCAAAGGGCTTTTTGCATCTGACTGGAAGCTACAGAGAAACGGAAAGCAAAAAAGAAAGGAGTAGAATAGTAAAAGTTTCCCTAGCTGGTAAACCTTACTCAAAACGGAAATTTTTTTCATAATACAAGCAATTTTTGGTTTAAAAATTTTGGCTAAGTAAAGTTGGGTTCATGAGGCTGGCAATATAATACCGCTCAAACCTGATCCACCAAAACTATCGGCTCGTTGTTTGGATAAGCCCCAAAGAATAACTCTACCTATTAATTCGTAACAGCAATCGTTCTTCCTTCCGTTTTAAAACTAACTTCTTTGGTTAAAGACAGCATTTCTAAAACTTTAGAAATATTTGTACTCCTTGCAATCGTACCTGAGAATTTTTTATTACTAATGTCCCCTGTCATTCTAACATCAAAGTCGTACCACCTGCTTAATTGAAACATAATGGAGGATAGAGTGGACCTATTGAAAATAAAAAAACCATTTTTCCAGCCAACAGCTTCCTCAACGTCAGCTTGCTGCACGGTAAAAGAGCCGTTCCGGTTTTTCAGACTTGCTTGCTGGCCCGGTTTCAAAATCGCCAATGCCTTTTCATTAGAAACTTTAACAGACCCTTCCAGGAGCGTTGTTTTTACAATATTTTCATCATCATAAGCCATTACATTGAAGTGAGTACCTAACACCGCAATCTCCATTTCCTTTATCTGTACCTTAAAAGGAACAAATGGATTTTTAGCTACCTCAAAATATCCTTCTCCTGTAAGTTGAACAAGTCTTTCTTTGCCATTGAAAGCAACGGGAAATGTAATCGAGGAACTTGCATTTAACCAGACTTTTGTGCCATCAGAAAGCACTACCATATATTGGCCACCCCTGGGAGTTGATATAGTATTTTCACCGATTTTAGATTCGCTATTCGCGGCTCCCTCGTATACAACCTGGCCATTCTCAGGCTTGGTAACTTTTGAATTACTATTATTTCCAATGATTCCATTTTTAGCTTTCTCAAGGTCAATAATTGAACCATCTGCCAATTTTAATATTGCCTTATTGCCTCCCGGAATAATTTCCTTTTTAGCAGGGGCAGAATTATTAGCTAAGGGTTTATGAATGGTTGAATCAGATTTATTAAGAAAATAATTCCCAATAAAAAATATCAAAATAAGTACTCCGGCATATTTGTACCAGGAACTTTTCCGAAACCGTACTTTAATAATTTTTGCTTTGTGTACAGGTAGATCGCGGGATGAAGCCATTAAAATCCTATCGGCAAATGCATCAGTTTCCTCGTCAGTAAAAATTTGCACCGGAGAAATTTCATCCCAAATTTGTTGTAGCCTGGAAGTTAGATTATCATGTAGTTTGAAGTCTCTTAGTAATAAATAAAGTTCCTCTCTTTCCCCTGGTGTAGCCTGGTCAGTATTCCACAGGTCAAATAATTCTTCAATCCGGCTTCCTCGTGTGTCCATAACTTTCCAATAGTATTAGGTTCATACTATAAGACACCAGAAATTACAAAAGGGGGCTATCAGTAATAAAAAAATAAATAGGCTTAAAAAATAAAGTGAGTACTACAATAAGGTCAAGGCGTTTCTTTAAAAATGTGGCGATTGAACAATTTGCATATTGTATATATTTTTTAACTGTCTCTTTGGAAATAGATATTTCTTCTGCAATCTCTTTATACTTTTTGCCATGGCGCCTGCTTAGGAGCCATACCCGTTGCTGCTGTGGTGGCAATTGTTTGATAGCTTCTTCAATGATACTTAAATCAGGTAAGTGATCTTCCATTTCATACTTACTAACATCGCTGCTTTCATTTACCCATCGCCTGTGCCGCTTTTCTTCCCGCAGTGAATTCCTTATAGAATTTAAGGCATGGTTTCTTGATACTACAAAAAGATAACTTCTAAAGTTGGAAATATTTGATAAGGCTTCCCTGCTCATCCAAATTTGCAGGAAGACATCCTGAATTATTTCTTCCGTTTTTTCTTTCGACCTGGCAAATTTTAAGATATATGGAGCAAGCTGCAGGGTATAATGCTGAACAAGGAGGCGGAAAGCAGATTCATTCCCCTCTGACACATGGGCCAGAATATTCTCCTCATTATGTAAATCCTTTACAAACATATCTCGCAAAGATTTCTTAAATCATGTATTGATATAAAATATTTCATTCTCCTTGATTCAATTGTATATTTAATACAGTACAGTATAGTATTGATACTAATTTAAACCTTTTTTTAAAAATACTTTGTTGTATGGAAAATTTTTTATGATTATATCTAACTCTTGCATCTCAACTATAACTTATCAAGCCATTTGATGACACTTGCCAATAAAATTGGATGATAACTACTAATGACTTTTCACTTTAGGTTCTTTTTTGAATTTGCAATTTTATTACAGTAGCAAAAGGGTCAGTCTTCATAGGCAGGATTATTTTTATTACCGTCAAGCCTTTAACCCGTGATATTTTAGGTTTTTTTAATAAAATAGATGAATCAAGTGTAGTCGCAGAAGTAAATGGTAATGGTGTAGTAATTTTTATAGACTTTGCTTTGGAATGCCTTTTAAAAACATGAACATAATAAATGGAATCCATTGAAGCACCCTGTGTAATTCTCCCATCGAAATTGAGGGTTATGTTTTTAACGAAGCCATTTGTGTTGTATATCGCATCGCCATTTACTTTCAGCCATCGGCCAAAATCTTTAAGTATTGCGATTGCCTCAGGTGGGAAGCTACCGTCAGATTTTGGGCCAACATTTAGACAGAAATTCATGCTTAAACTCGCAGCATCAATCATGTCCCTGATCAGGTCAACTGATTTTTTCCAGGGCTCCCAACTTTTATAGCCCCATGTATTTAATTGTATCAGCCGGTCCCGCTCCCACAACCCCTTTTTGAAATCCGATGCAGGTGGTGAGTAATTTTCTTCATCAATTCCGAAATCACCATAAGCCGAAGAACTTTTCTTTTTAGGATTATTGGTTATAATATTAGAATCAAGGCTTCTTACATATTTATATAATTCTTCAGCTTCCTTTTCATTCCACTGAGGTGTCCATTCTCCATCAAACCATATATACCCGATTCTGCCATAGTTAGTGAGCAACTCTTTTAATTGATTATAATAATATTTCTTATACAATGCCCAATTTACCGAAGCATAATGCCAGTCAAGACCGGATGAATAATAAAGAGAATATACAATTCCCTGCTCCCGGCAAGCATCGCTCAATTCCTTTACAAGGTCACGTTTAAAAGGGGTGGCATCCATAACATTCCAGTCATCGTTTTGTTTTGTATTCCATAGAGAGAACCCATCATGGTGCTTTGTTACTAAACAAAAATATTTCATTCCTGCATCTGCGGCCATGCGTATCCATTCACCAGCGTTAAACTTTTGCGGATTAAATTCTGCCGCGAGTTTGAAATAATCAGTATCGGAAATTGGAGCCTTGTCCTTTATCCATTCTCCATACCATGGAATCTTTCTGCCATTCCATACACCTGCGGGGATCGAATAAAGCCCCCAGTGAACGATCATGCCTACACGAGATTCCTGAAACCATTTGGTTCGTTGGGAAGTTTGAAAACGTTGAGTAAAGCATGTTTGAGCTATACCAAACGATATTAAAGCAAGTACAAAAGCAATTCTCAATTTTTTCATTGTTCCCTATATTTTTAAGAAGGCATCTTTGCAAGCGCATTCTTCCGGCAGAGCTAACAGATTAATATAAACTCCGGTTTCCAGTTGCCTTTCCTTTTATAATTTTCATCAGCTATCATGACATACTGCTTTAGTTTTTACCCCAATCAGAAGGCTTATCTCCCATCCTGAATATTAAATGGCCCCCCTTTGAAAGATCAGTATGCGAAATATAATTTTGATTATATTTATTTCCATTCAGAGTTACTGACTGAATGTAAATATTTTTCTCTGAAATATTTTTGGCTTCTATGATGAATTTTTTTAAAGATTTAAAGCCAACTTCGATTTCGGCATATGAAAACAATGGTGTTCCAATTATGTAATTACCTGATGCCGGATTAACGGGATAAAACCCCAGCGAACTAAATACAAGCCAAGCCGACATTTCACCACCATCATCATTGCCTGGAAGGCCTTCAGGGGAATTTTTATAAGTACTGTCAGCTATTTGCTTTATGCGCAATTGTGCTTTAGACGCTTCACCCGCCAAAGTGAACAAATAAGCTACGTGATGGTCTGGCTGGTTGCCCTGCGCGTACTGGCCTATAAGCCCTGAAACGTCAGCAGCATAAGATCCTGTAAGATAGGTTGGCTGCTCAAAAACAGAATTAAGAAGGGTAGTAAATTTTTGATTGCCACCTAAACTCTTAATTAAGCCGGGAACATCTTGCATAACCAACCAATTATTTTGCCAGGCGTTAGATTCCATATAGTCATCGCCAGGCTGGTGGTGGCTTACATGCCTTGGGTCAAAGGGCGATTTCCAGGTTCTGTTCTTATAACGTGGCCTTATAAAACCTCCATCTGGGCAGGCAAGATTTAGATAGTTTCCTGAACGGTAGTAAAACTCAGTCGAGCCTTTGTCTCCTAACAAAGAACACAGCTTACCAACATTCCAATCGCTAAATGCATATTCCAATGTACGAGGCACGCTGGCATCATAAACATCGCAAGGTAAAAAGCCATCTTTGACATAATCACTGTATCCCGGGTAGATACCAGTGTTCAAATTAGTTTTTAAATACTGTAAACCCTTTCGGGCATCAAAGTTTTTGAATCCTTTTTCCCACGCTTCTGCCATAACAATAGCGACCGAAGGGCCGGCCATATTAGAATAATTTTTTGATGCAAGGCACCACATCGGCATAATATTATTCTTCGAATATTTTCCCTGTATAACCATAGACTGCATCATGTCATTTACACGCGCCGCATTTATTATTGTGTGCAAAGGATTTAACGCCCGGTAAGTGTCCCATAAAGAAAAAAAAGTGTAGTTTTTAAACCCTTTCGATTTCCGAACTATATTGTCTGCACAGAGATAACTGCTATCTGCATCGCTGAACTCAAAGGGAGTAAGGCTGCTATGATACAACGCTGTATAAAACTTAACAACATCATCTTTTTTGCCTTCCTTCAAAATTATTTTTGTCAATTCCCTGTTCCATGCAGCTCTTGCCTGCAGTCGATAATAATCAAAGCTACCTTTGTTGGCCTCAACCTGAATGTTATTTTCAGCACCGGCAACTGAACAAAAAGAAAGCCCGACCCTTATTATTAAAGGCTTTTTTAATTTACCAAAAAATAGAAGGGCTTTAATTGATTTGCCGTTTGTAGTTTTAGTGAGTGAGCTAACGTTTTTACCGTCATATAAATCAGCTTTTATAAAAGGCGCTGAAAAGTGAGCGACAAAATATGTTTTTACACCCTGATCTGTAAGCCTGTAGCCTGATATTATAGTATCATTTATAATGTTTAGCCCCGCGTTTTTAAGGTTCAAATAATCTCCTAAACCATGTTCTAAATTTACAATGACGGAAGCATTTTCGTCAGCATTATATATATAGCGGTGAATGCCTACACGGGTAGTTGCAGTTAGCTCGGCTTTAATATTACAGTTAGTAAATTTTACTGCATAGTAACCTGGCGAAGCCTCTTCATCAGCGTGATTAAACGTATTGCGAATTTCTCCCGACAAATACTGGTTTACATTTAAGGAATCGGAGATTTCTACCGGCAAGAATAAGAAATGGCCAAACGACATTCCGTTGCCGCTCGTGTGCATATGGCTAAAGCCTAGCATGCTGGTATCAGAATAATGATACCCCGCGCTCCAGCCCAACTGACTATTATTTTTATTGCAATCGAGACTTAACTGGATCATTCCAAAAGGTATTGCTGCACCTGGAAACACAAGCCCTCCAAATGGATACGAGGGCTTTTTATTTCTTATTGAATCATAAATAGCGGTAACTCCAGGTTCCAATTGAACGAGGCCACCTGTCCCTATAAAAGGATTTACATATTGAGCCAAATCTTTCGTGTCAACATTCACTAAAGTGCTGCTGCTACTGCAGCCGGAGATGCAGACAATTACAAATATTAAAAACACATTAAAAAATCTATACGCGGTGTTCATTTCGTTTCTAATTTAATTCAGGGGTTGCTCAGGAGCTTCTACTTTACCGGTTTCTATTAAGTCCATAAATCCCAACAGGGCGCCCCAATGATAAAATGGATCGCTGGCTGTATCTTTCTCTGCACCGACTCCTGTAAGGGCATTATAATTTTCGCATACATAATGGTTATCCGTCCAGTTTTTTAATAATAATTTTTTAGACTTTGTTACCAGGTCATTTTTTGCATCTACCAGATTATGCTTTCGCAAGCCGAGATACACCAAAAAATTAAGCGGAGCCCAAACACGACCCCGCCAATAATTTTGTTCTTTAAAGCAAGTATCATTCCTGGGCACTGAGGGCAACATCCAGTCTCCATAAAATTCGTCGTGGTTGTAGAAATGTTCTTTCATCATGCGGTCAATTTTTTTTTGATCAGGAACATCTGTAAGCATTGGATAAAAACATGTTGGAGAAATACGAACCGAAAATTCACCGTTATCAGTTCTTCGGTTACAATAGATACCGAGCACTTCATTCCAAAGCTTATTTAAATTCGAACTATATTTAGTTACTCTAGCCCTGAGTTCTTTATAGTCCGCAGTTTTACCAAGCTCCCTGGCTATTTCGGATAGCGCATTACAATCCATTATATAAAGGCTATTGAGCCCTACATCCCAAAGTTTAAGAACTTCTTTAGCAGAATCAAAGGGAATATCTACATACATAGGAGCATTATCCATTCCCGATTCAAATGAAGCGCCTTGCCAGCCGCCCACGCCACTTTCAGGAGTTTCCCAATAATTATTATTTAAAGCTTTATAGCTATTTGATCCCCACGCCAATAATCCATTGATATCTCTTTTGGCTGTCCACCACCGGTTCCATGTAAGCAGCTTATCATACAACAGTTCCAGGAACCACTTCTCCCGGTATTTTCTATAAATTTCCCGTACACAAAAAGATCCTATCGGAGGCTGCGAACGGTCCCTTGTTTTTATAATCGCATCAGACATATTCGGTACAAATCCATTTTCAGTGATTTCGTTTGTAATAGCAATTGCGTTAGCATAAGCTAAGTTTTTATTATAGAGCGATAGCATGTATGAAACAAAATAATTATCCCAGCAAAAAAGCACATAACCTCCATGCCATTCGTTCCAGGAACGGCTAACGGGCACGATCACACGCTTCTTAAGCGGATCGTACACTACATTCCAGGCAATCGAACTTTGCAGGGCATTGAATATTTCTGATTGGTCCCCATAGAATTGTTTCTTCTTTTGAAGAATTGCAGCGTTACGTTCTAATATTTGTTTAATAACCGCTAACGAATATTGCTTGCCGGTTGATATGCCTGTTTCACCATTGAGAGCATAAACATTATATGGGGCATATAGTTTCAGATACGGATCATTACTGGCAAGGCTTGTACTAAAAAGTGAAGTACTGAATCTTCCGGATTTCCATGTAATCAGATCTTTATTTTTTGTAACGGTTCCGGGCAGCTGCCAAACAATGCCGGCTTCAGCAATCAACACTGGCGGCTTCAATTCTTTAACACCAAGCGGTGTTACCAGTATCACTATATTATCATTATCAGTAGCCGATTGAATTCTAAATTTCATTTTTTCCCATTCCAATTCCAGGTCGGTGTACGAGCCATCATCGCTATGCGCCGCCAGGGTTATATGCTGTTCTGCCTTATACAGTAAAGGGTTTCGCATGATGCCGGCATTTTTATATTCTTTTAATGCGAGATTGATAGTAATGCCTTCGGGCATGTGGGTAAAGCTCACTTCACTATAGGTATCCCAGGTATTCCAGCCCTTTGCGAGTATATGTTGCAATGCCTGCGAATCTTTAATGGGTGTTTGACACAATACATTGGTTGAAGAAAAAAGAAATATAATTACTGATAATAAAATTAAAAAATATAGCCTGTTTAAATAACCTGTTGTGTTCATGTACATATTATTAGGAATTTATTTTCCTGGAAGAGCTTGTTACATCAATCAAAAAATGATTTTTAATTTATTCCCTTTTCAAATCCAAACTCAAGTTCATTTGCCCAATGTACTTTCCAGTCAGGATGAAATGCCTTCGCATTCATTTTAGATACGCTCCTGCCCTGCGCCAGTTCTATGCTTGTGCCTCCATCATCATTTACCCGAAAGGAAAATTTAATTTTTAGCCCATCATCCAATGCCTTTTTTACACCAGGTATTTCCGTCCAGGGAATAGCACATTCAGTAATCAAAGTATTTCCATCACGACTAATTACAAGTTTTGCATTTTCTACAGCGCCTTCATTAGGTGACTTTGGCTGACGGGGGAAAAAATGTTTCCGGTTCATTCCAGGTATTAATAGTCTCCAGACTTCTACGCCGCCACCGTACTTTGCATCAACAGGATTTAGCGCATATTCGTAATCGGTATCTTTATAACCAATGAAGCGTGGCATAGTGCCAGGTGGATTTGGCAACAGTTCGTCCCTTTCAATGGGTATAACATTGAATGCAATCAACACATTATCCCAGCTAAATCCAAGGCCGGAATTATCAGGTATAACAGGATCCTTTCGATAGCTAAAATTTCTAACTCCCTTCGGCCATATCAATGTTTGTTTTACTTCCCTGTGTAAAAAAGTCAGATTAATATTATGGGGTAGCTGTGGCTCAAGGCCGGCTATATAAAATCCTGCCCTGCCAAATACCTCTTTCCAGTTGCCCTTTGTATCAAGATCTTCATTTACAAAAATGGCTGAAGTCTTTACAGCCTTTTCTTTTAAATCATCTAAAAAAATTCCGGCAAGCTTTGCTGTGTAGTACCAATCTGCGCTATGTATTACTATCCTTATATTGCCCGAGGCTTTAAATATCACGTACACGCCAGACCATAAATTATTCACCGTATGTTCAGCAAGCAAATTATCATTATCCTTATCATATACTTCAACTATCGCTTTCCACACATCGAGGTTGGGCAGGTAAAGGGAAACCTGGGTCATACCATCTCATGGTAACTTAATTTCAAAAGCAAAGGAGTTGGTTGTTTCACTGCTTTCCCAATAATGCATTATCCTTTTATTATTATTTGGCTGCTGTAGAGCATGCTGATCATCATTACCCGCTGCAATGGTTTTTTCTTTTACTACCCAGGTTTCATTGGGATCCATTTTATAAGAAGTATCCGGGTAAAAAAATTCTTCATCGTTTCTCTCTGCAAACCTGTAGGAGCCAGGCGATGGCGTTAAATCCGCAACTTTGCTGGCGAAATAAAAATTCTTTTCATCATACCCCAGGTAGCCATTTGCATAGCCATTTGCTGTAGCGCTAAAATTCTTAAATGGATACCATGCGGCCTCGGTGGTGCTAATATTATTGGCCTCATCGGCAGAAACAGTTTGGGGCAATGCTCCTTTCCAATCATCTAATTTTCCATCAACTTTTACCGTAAGTTTTGATACCAGGTTTACATGCATGTCTTCGTAATGTAGGGCCCTTCCATTGTTGCCCGCATCAATCTCAGCCCTTAGTGAGTATGTGTTAGTTTCATTTGATTTGCCCGAAATAACCTTTGCTTCAATAATTTTCGATTCAAAAGGCTGAAGAGAAATTTTTTCGGAATAATTTAAAACCAGGTTTCCTAATTTAATATTTACTGTCGCATTTATTTTCCTGTTTAAAATATTATTAATTATTATTTGTAGCGTTGGCTTATTTTCTATTCTTTCAGTAAGGTCTTTTGCGATTATTTCCATAGGTTCATATCCGTTTATTATTGCTTTCCTGAGGGTGTTTTGCAACCGCAAAAATGATCCTTTGCTTCCATCTGCTTTCGCATAATAACAACTGCTTCCAAGTGGGATCGTGATAAACCCATTTATGGCTTTTATTTCATTCCCATACAAATCATAAATCTTAAAAAAGGATTGTTCTTTCAAAGTCATCCATACATTTTTCCAGGGGTAATAAATTTTAAGCTCTTTTGATAAACTATCTGCCCGCGGTGAACCGGGTGGTAACTTTTGCAACAATTCCCTGATCATTTCCTTTTGATCTATTTCAGATTGACTTCTTACTCCGCGGTACAATACATTTTCTGTCCCGAAAGATTCGCCAATATCTCCGCAGATAACAATTGTGCCATCTTCATCATTTTTATTACTATCAAAAATCACAACCCAGGGCAATCCTTTTTTAAAAAGGATTTCTTTAAATTTTCTCTCTCCAATCATGTGCTGTACTGCCCCAAGGGCTGCAGTTTGCGGCCAGGCTGCCGCAGTCGGTGCGACTTCCGTTTCCCCTGTTGAATTACGAACTTTTTGCTTGCCATCACTATTACTCAAAAGATATCCTGCGTATATTCCCATACACCTGTCGTACCCTGCTGCATGATTAATCGCTATTACTGTTCCGATCTGATCATCTGAATTGCCCACCCAGCTTTCTGTATCCCAAATTTTCACCCTTCCTTTTTCACCCTTTCTATTAATCCATTCCGGGTAAATAGAAGGGGACTCCATGCCTTCATAATGAATGGAACAGAAATCAAAAATGGACAGGAAATCCATTTTCCCATCTGGAAATAATTTATCAAATGCATTGGAATGTGAATCGGCGCCACCAACCAATACATCTGCTCCTTTCGCACGTGCATCCAACACTCCGTCCGCCATCTTTTTATAAATTTCTCTATAGCGCAACATATCTCCCTGCCAACCTGAAATAGAAATTCCTTCCCATGGTTCATTCCATAATGAGACCGCAGTAACAGGCCCGGCAGGCCATCCATATTTTATACATAATTGTTCTACATATTTTTTAAAATCATCATCGAGTGCAGGAAGCCATCCATAATCCTGTTTTGTTTTAAGCGCTATATTATTGCTATCAAGAAAAGATCTTGGTGTGCCTAAAGGCATTAGGACGGGGCCTGCATCAAACATCAGCATAACACTAATGTGCCGTGCCCTATATTCTTTTAATTTTTTATCTAGCTGTTCCATCATGTCGAATGATTCCTTAAATGTGGTGGGCACATAATTCACTCCCATGCGTATAGCATGAATGCCCAAACGTTCGAGAAATTCAGGGCCAATATCATCAAGGGATTGTTGCGGATATTGAATACTGGCAGTATCTGCAGCGAATGTTCTTACAACACTTGTTATGAACCGTTTTCCATATTTTCCCATATCAAGTACCAGCGCATAAGCGCCATTTGTCGCAGGAATTAATGGCTCTACATTAAGATTAGTAAAATTCTTAGCTGCAATATTCACTTTGATTTTCACGGAATTTATATCAGCGATTTTATAGATTCCAGGGAGCCAAATATTGTTATTCAATTTTGTGGTGCCAATCTGAATTACTTCAATTTTACCATCTGTGTCTATATCTTCTGAAAGATTATTAACGAGCTGTATTGCGTAATGGGGTTGTTCCCCCGGCCACATAATGTTCGTTGTATTTGCTGAAGCAATTACTGTAACATCAAAGTCATATTGCCTTAAATTATTCTTTACACCCAACACTTTTTCATACTCAACCCAGTGTGGCGGATCCTGCATTTGGGAAAATAAATCAGTGGGAGCCAAAAACAAAATCAATAGCATATTATATAGACACGACCTCTTCATAATTTAAATATTTTTTTTCCGAAACTGATAAATCATTATTCATTGACAAATAAAAAAAAGTTTTCCATTTAGTTTTATTTTCTTTGCCTCTCAACAATTGAAAGATGCTGATAAAAAAATAGCTTCTTTTTTGAACAACATATTAACTTAGCAATTGATACAGTATAGTACAGTATAGATAGCGAAGCTAAATTTTTTTTGAAACTTTGTAAACTTTTTTGTGAATACTAACGGGAAATTACGTGTTGCCATATTGGGATGCGGTTTCTGGGCAAGGTACCAGTTGCCTGCCTGGCTGGAACTGGAAGGCGTAGAAGTAATCGCCTTATACAACCGTACCATTTATAAAGCCGAAGAACTTGCCCGGCAATATAATATACCTAATTGTTATGACGATGCGGAAGACCTGTTTAAGAATGAACATGTTGATTTTGTAGATATAATTTCTGATGTTGATACGCATGAATATTTTACATTAAAAGCCGCCAAATATGGTATCCCGGTTATTTGCCAAAAACCTATGGCACCATCATTACTATCAGCAGGCAAAATGTTGGATGCCTGTAACGAATCCAACACTCCTTTTTTTATACATGAAGGTTTCCGATGGCAGGCGCCCATTCGCAGGTTGAAAGAAATAATCGACAGTGGAGTTATAGGCCAACCGTTTAAAGCAAGAGTTAGCTTCTGTTCAGCCTTTCCTGTGTTTGACAACCAGCCCTTCCTTGCCAATCTCGATAAGTTTATTATTACCGATATTGGGTCTCACATACTCGACGTATGCCGTTTTTTATTTGGTGAAGCAGAAACCCTTTATTGCCTTACTCAAACAGTTAATAAAAAAATTAAAGGCGAAGATGTAGCCAACATTTTTATAAAAATGAAGAGCGGTTTGCATTGCATCGCAGAACTCAGTTATGCTTCTATTCTTGAGAAAGAAATATTTCCCCAAACATTAATACTGGTAGAAGGAAGCGAGGGCTCCGTGCAGTTAACCCATGATTTTTTATTGAAAATTACTACGAAGCAAGGCACTGAATGTAGTGTCATAAAACCCATTTTTTATCAATGGGCTGATCCTGCTTACTTAGTAGTGCACAGCAGTATTGTAGATTGTAACAGAAATATTTTGGAGGCACTGCAAGGGAGTGGCACGGCAGAAACAACCGGCCAGGATAATTTTGAAACAGTAAAATTAGTTTGGGCTGCTTACACATCAGCAGAAGAGAATAAAGTAATTAATATGAGCGAATTTGGATTAAAAAATTCCTTATAAGCGGCGAAGGCTGATTACCGGATATAAAATATTGAAACGATTGCGATGCTGTTACAACTTCAACATATTAATAAAACATATCCCGGAGTTAATGCGCTCAAAGATGTTTCATTGACAATTGCCGGGGGAGAAGTACATGCGTTATGCGGTGAAAATGGGGCTGGTAAAAGTACCCTAATGAATATTCTGAGTGGCAATCAGCAGCCAACATCCGGTGAAATATTGCTCAATAATAAATCTGTAAAAATTACAAATCCTTTACGAGCTACGGCATTGGGGATTGCCATTGTGCACCAGGAGAAAAGCCTAAGTGAAAGTTTAAGTATCGCTGAAAATATTTATGCCGGCAGGCAGCCTGTAAACAAATGGGGGTTAATTAATTATTCACTTCTTTACCAAAAAACAACGGGGTTGTTAGAAAGACTGGGGCTACAGTATCTTTCACCAAGAACGATTTTAAAACAAATATCTTCCGCGGAACAGCAAATGGTAGAGGTGGCAAAAGCTTTATCCCTAAACCCCCGCATATTAATATTAGATGAACCCACGGCTGCTATTACAGAAAAGGAAACCGAAATTCTTTTCCACATCATAAGTCAATTGAAAAAAGATGATGTTGCGATAGTATATATCTCTCACCGGATGCGGGAAATTTTTAGCATATCAGATAAAGTTTCTGTGTTGAAAGACGGGAACCACCAGGGCACAAGACTTACAGCCGAAACAAATACAAATGACTTAATAAAAATGATGGTAGGCAGGGAAATTCCACAATTGCCCGTAAATAAAAGCAGGCAGGCAACAACAGCATTAAAAGTGCAATCCCTTTGCGGCGATGGCTTTCACGGTATTTCATTTTCCATTCACAAAGGAGAGGTGGTGGGCCTTTCAGGGTTAGTAGGTGCCGGCCGTTCAGAAATCGCAAAGGCAATTTTTGGGGCGGCTCCGGTACATAGCGGTGATATATTTATTCATGATAAAAAGGTAAACATCCAAAGCACAGGCAAAGCAATTAAGCTTGGTATTGGCTATATAGCAGAAGAAAGAAAAACTGAGGGGACGTTTCCTGATATGAATGTAGGTGATAACATTGTAGCAGCCAATATGAAGGCGGCAAAAACTAAAAATCTGTTCAGCAATGAAATGGTCTCTTCGATTGCAGAAAAATTTATAAAAAAATTAAATATCGCGACGCCAAATGTAAAGCGGCAGGTTCGATTTTTAAGCGGAGGTAACCAGCAAAAAGTAGTGATCGCAAAATGGCTTCTGGCCGATACAGAAATACTAATTGCCGATGAGCCCACACGAGGTGTAGATGTAGGTTCCAGGTTTGAAATTTACCAACTATTGAAAAAGGAAGCTGAAAAGGGGAAAGCAATATTGCTTATATCTTCTGAACTACCGGAACTGCTTCTGCTTAGTGACACCATTCATGTAATTAGAAATGGCAAGCTGGTCGAAACTTTTAATAGAGAGAATGCGACAGAAGAAAAAATTATGCTGGCTGCCGCTGCAGAATAATAATAATGAAACCAAATTACCATACCGTATTGACGCAGCGCTTACAAGACAGAACATTTACACTATCACTTACTATCACCGGTATCGTAATCCTTTTTTCTATTATCTATCCAACACTGTTTCCAACCTTTGATAATTTCCGGCAGGTGCTCCTTAATTTATCTGTTGAAACCATTGTTGCCGTTGGAATGATGCTGCTAATGATCAGTGGCTCCTTTGATTTATCTGTAGGTTCGGTAGTGGCATTTTCCGGGGGCCTTTGCGCCTGGTTAATGTATTTTCACCACGTGAATGTTTGCGCAGCAGTGCTTATTGCATTGTTAGCTTGCCTGTTCATCGGCCTTATCAACGGATATTTTGTAGCCTATATTGGTATCAATCCATTAATACAAACATTGGCTATGATGGGCATTGTTCGTGGACTGGCTTTAATGGTGAGTGGTGCAGGAATACAAGCACTGCCCTATTGGTTTAATGCAATTGGACAGAGCAGGTTATTCGGGATACAAATGCCCGTGTGGTATATGATAATTACAGTTATCTTATTTACATTTCTTTTTACTAAAACGGTTTTTTTTAGGAGATATTATTATATAGGGAGTAATGAAAAAGCGGCTATGCTTAGTGGTATAGCTGTAAAGAAAATGAAACTGTATGGTTTTATGATTGCTTCTTTGCTGGCAGGTGTTGCAGGAATACTCCTGTCATCAAGATTAGGCGCCGCCATGAGCACAAGTGGCGAAGGTTTGGAACTTCGCGTGATCACCGCCGTTATATTGGGGGGTGCGAGTTTAAACGGTGGTACGGGTAAAATCACCGGCGCGCTACTGGGTGCCGTTTTTATGGGGTTGGTAAGCAATATCATGACCATTGCAAGAATCAGCGGTTACTGGCAGCAAATTATTTTGGGTATCATTTTAATTGCTGCTATATGTGTTGATCTGTTATTGAAAAAGGAACGCATTGCGAAATTAAAAGTTGAATGATGCAAATTTTACAATCACCAATTGTTATTCATCGCTAAACTTTATATCAACATTTAGAATAAGTACGCAACCGCGAACAAAGAGGAATTTTAAAGGAATAAACTTGTTATTGACTATTGTATAAACTTCAAAAGACCGGATACTGGTTGGCTCAAAAATATTATGAAAAAAGAAATAATTTATTTATCCGTTGTCTTATTATTTTTTTCGTGTCAACTACCACCCCGCCAGCATGATGTGGCTGTAAGTAAATCATTGCATATTCTTGGAAATAAAGTTAATCCCAATGAAGAATATGTGATGATCACCACTGCAGTAAATATGCCCATGTATGTTAACCACGACCAGGGCGCATTTTTACGGTGGGGTAAAAAAATGGGTGTAAAAACTTCAATTCTCGGGCCTGCTAAATGGGATGTGAATGCGCAAATTAATATCATTGAAGAAGTAATAGGTACCCACCCGACCGGTTTACTTATTAACGGAACAGATCCTGCAATTGCACAGGTAATCAATAAAGCAGTTGCAGCAGGCATTCCAACGGTGGTGTACGATAGTGATATTCCAAACTGTAATCGTCATGCATTTTTAGGCAGTGATTGGTACACCATGGGCAGGCAACAAGGTGAGGCTATGGTGAAATTGCTAAATGGAAAAGGTAAAATAGCATACATGGGCATCCTTGGGCTAAGCAATATGGAAGCAGGTTTTAAAGGGCTAACAGATGTATTAAAAAATTTTCCTGACATTGAAATAGTGGGCAAATATGATGATAAAGCAGACGTGGAAGAAGCAGCAAAAATTACGGCCAATATACTTGCGGCACATCCCGATATTGCAGGGCTTTGTGGTTTTGACAGTAACAGCGGACCTGGCATTGCGCTGAGTGTAAAAGAGGCAGGGAAGGCAGGCGTTATAAAAATCACAACTGTTGATTGGGAACCGGAACATTTGAAATTAGTAAAGCAAGGGGTTATACAATTATTAGTTGGACAAAAGCGGGAATTGTTCACCTGGTATGGAGCGCAGTTTTTATTTGATATGGTACATGGCACTAATCAACTTTCAGGGAATGATGCAGAAGCCGGCATCACTGATATACCAGTGATTGTTAATACAGGTACACTTCTAATAACCAAAAATAATATTGATGCATTTGTGAAATGATGATTTAATAATCCTATAATAATTTACAAAGGCACCATCGGTTTTACAGCCATTATCCTAGTACGTTACCGGATAAGTATTCCAGTAATTTATTAAAAAGTCAATTATTTAGATCATAAAATTTTAAAATGAAACTGACGGCCGGTGAATTAGTCTTACAATATGAAAATGGCTTTCTGCGCTGGATTAAAGCCGGAAAGGATGAAGTTTTAAGGATGATTTATTTTGCCGTAAGGGATGAAAACTGGGGGACGGTTCCGGGGAAAATCATTAACGAACAAATTAACCAGGAAGAGAATTGCTTTGCTATTACTTACGAAATTCTATTCCAGCAGGATGATGTAAAAATGCTTTGGAAAGCCACGATTGAAGGTAATGCTGACAATAGCATTTCGTTTATTATAAAAGGAAAGGCGCTTAGCACTTTTAAAAAAAACAGAGCAGGCTTTTGTGTCCTGCATCCTATAAAAGAATGTTCCGGCAAAAAAGTTTTAATACAACATACAGATGAAAGCATCAAAGAAAATATTTTCCCCCGTTATATTAGTCCACATCAGCCGTTTAAAAATATTACGGCCATGGAATGGCGGGTAAGTGATGGTTGTAAAATAAGATTAGAATTTAAAGGAGATATTTTTGAAACCGAAGATCACCGGAACTGGACTGATAATAATTTTAAAACTTATTGTACATCTCTTGCAGATCCATATCCTGTAATAATGAATGAAGGTGATGAAGTGTACCAAAAAGTTAGTGTAAAAGTTGATGGCGTATTTCTGAAATATAAAGATCAACATTGCGTGGAAATTAAAATAGATGACAATAAATTATCCATTCCTAAAATAGGTGTTGGCAGAGCTTTTGAGAGAAATAAAAATTATCATGCTGCCTTAGAAGTGCTATCCGCAATAAGTTTCAATCACTATCGGGTTGATATAAAATTGAGTACTAATAGTTGGGAGCAAATGCTGCAGGAAGGCTTTAGCGAAGCGGCGTCTTTAAAAGCAAAGTTAGAAGTTGCTTTGTTTGTAGGTCCTGGCTGCTCAGATAAAATTACCACGTTTACTAATGCAATAAAACGCTGTGGAAATATTCAACAAATCATACTACTGGAAGAAAATGCAAAATGCATCAGTAATCATTTACTTAAGGAATTATTGATTATCCTAAGAACGTCTTTGCCCAATATTTTGATTGGTGCCGGTACAGATATATATTTTACAGAAATTAATCGCAGTGACCTTGACACGACATTTATTGATTTTGTAAACTATTCTGTCAATCCGCAGGTACACGCTTATGATGACGCTTCCCTAATCGAAAATACACAAGGGCAATCTGCAACGGTAGTGTCTGCAAAAAATAAATTTAGCAACGCTGTCCATGTTTCACCTGTTACTCTCAAAATGAGATACAACGCAGATTCCACAGCACAAAAAATTAATAATGTAAGGCCTTTTTCCGACGACAGGCAGCAAAGTTTTTTTGGAGCAATATGGACATTGCTAAGTTTAAAGGAACTTTGCGAAGCAGGAGTTGCTTCTATTACGTACTATGAAACGGTTGGAGAAAGGGGAATTATGAATTCTGATACTCTTCAGGCATATCCAACACTTCAGGTGTTTGAACTCCTGAGATTATCCTCGTATGATTATTTTAAAAAAAGTATTTGCCTCCCGGATAATATCAATTGCAAATCATTCATATTGGGGAATGCTAAACAGCAAACCGTTATAATAATAAATTTTAGCGAAGAAACCGTTCAACTCAAAAGTCAAATATATGGGAGCCAGAATTTCATTACAGTATTGATGGAAAATAAAAACGTTACAAGTCAAAAATATTTCAAAAAATTACCGCTTATTTGGCCGATTTATATTCCAACTCAAACTATTATACTAATTGAATGCACAATTTAAAAAGACTAATGAAAAAGCTCGAAACTATATTGTATTGAACAGGATTACCAACCAACAGCTAAATTTAAATTGAAGTTCAATAGCGTCAAGTCCAACAATATCAAAATTAAAAAAAGAATTTTCATTGCCTTAAATGCCGCATGATGTTTTTAATTTAACTTAGTAATTCTTTTATAAACGACTGCTTGGTGTTTTGTTATATTCTCCGTCAATAACCTAAAAAGGGAAGGTTTAAACAATCTCACCTAACTCTGTCGACTTAACTATTCGAGCGATGCATGAATATGAATTATATGACGAGAAAACATTATTATCACTATTAAAGAAAGGTGATAAAAGAGCTTTTGCAGCTTTATATAAATTGTACAGCAAGCCGCTATATATTAATATGCTTAGGATGGTTAAATCAGAAATTTTTGCTGATGAATTGCTGCAGGATATTTTTGTTGCAGTTTGGGAAAAAAGAAATTCTTTAGATATTAAGAAAAGTTTTGGTGCTTATATTTTAAGGGTAGGTAAAAACAAAGTATTTGATTTTTTCAGAAAGGCTAAACGTGAAAGCAAAGTATTGGAAGAAATTAAATGGATCGCCTCGCAATATTATGAAGAATCTGATGGTAACGATTTAACAGAATATAATGCCGACCTTCTGGAAAAGGCTATTGAAAGTTTACCTCCTCAAAGAAGACATATCTTTAAGCTTTGTAAATTGCAGGGCAGGTCATATATAGAAGTAAGTAAAGAGCTAAATATATCTACTTCAACAATCAACGATCATCTCGTAAAAGCAGCTCGTTCAATAAAAGAGTTTATTGCAACTAATTCTCAACTTACTTTTTGCGGAATAGTATTCTTACTATTTACTAGTCCCTAATAAAATTTTAGGATTAGGTATAACGGGAACAAAGGAAAGATAGGGTTATTTTGAAACTAAATAAATTAGTATATTTATTCTAAAATATTTAGTTGTGTTTAAGGGGATAAATGCCATTGGGTTTGGTAAGCGGTTTTATGATAATGAAAGCTGTTATTTGTATTTGATAGAACAAAAATGGGGCAAAGGTTTTTCATGCAGCAGATGTGGGCATCAAAAGCATTACAAAGGCAAAACTTATTATCATCGGAAATGCAGGGCATGTGGATACAGTGAAAGCGTTACAGCCAATACTGTTTTTCATGGGATGAAGATGCCGATGCTAAAAGCATTTTATATGATATTCAGGCTAACGGCAAAGAAAAAAGGGATGTCTACAACAGAGCTGGGTAGTGAGGTTGGCGTGCAACAAAAACAGCCTGGTTATTTAAGCGTAAAGTTCAGGTAGCTATGAAACAAAATAATAATGATAAGCTGAAAGGCAATGTGGATGCCGATGAAACGCTAGTTGGCGGTTATAGCAATAAGAATAAGGGCAGAAGTTTGCAAAGTAAAGAAGCTATATTATTAGCTGCAGAAAAATTGTCCGATGGCAGAACAGGTAATATTCGTATGCAGCAGATTGAGAACTTTAAAGCCTTGACATTAAAATACGCTTTGAAGGATATGATACATGAACAGGCAATCATTACAACCGATCATCACCGGTCTTGTCAACGTTTAAAAAAAGAGATGAATATACAAACCGTAATATCCAACATGGGTCAATCGCTGGAAGAGCTTCATAAACAAATTATGCAGTTCAAAAACTGGTTAAGAGGCATTCATCATAAATGTTCTACTCAACACTTATTTGCCTATGCAGATGAATACGTTTTTAGATTTAACCGAAGAAACAATCGAAAAGCTATTTTTCATAAAGTAGTGGATAAAATGATGAACCAAATTCCTCATCCGTATCCAATATTAAAAACACTTTATGCTTATTCTGCCTAATCCTATAAAATTTAATAAAAATAGTTTTTGAGCAGATGCAAATAGAATGTTGAGCGTCATTAAAAAAAAGCTGCTTGGAAAATTCATTTTATTATACTGATTTATTTAATCGATTTCTGCAAAATAAATGTTCAAAAGCTGACATTGATCAATTGATTAGCTGGTTAAATTCCGAAACTGATCAGGAGACGAAAGAGTCGATGATTAGTCAACTTTTGCAAATAGAACCTTCTGTTGTGACTGCCGATATAAGTTTGCAGGAACAGTTGAATGATGGACTGCATAGAATTATGGCACGGTTGGAGGCGATTGAAAATAAGAAAACATCCCCCGTTATAATTACTTCTTTATTCAAAAAGATAGCTGTTGCAGCCTCGCTCCTATTAATTTTAGGATCAATAATTATATTCTATTCGAATAAAAAGGTGCAGAAAACCGTGGTTGTTGCACCTCACTTAACTCCAGCCAAAGATGCAGAAATCATTCCTGGAAGTAACAAGGCTGTACTAACCCTGGCAGATG
>DASYOM010000160.1:0-15332 GCA_036007765.1 Chitinophagaceae bacterium
TTATTACACTTGGCAGTATGGCCTTCGATGCCATCGAAACACCTTTTGGAAAAATTGATAAGATTGTTGGAGGATCTGCTACCTATGTCGCTTATGCAGCCAGTCACTTCGCAAAACCCATTCAACAAATTTCTATTGTCGGCAATGATTTTCCTGAAGAAGAAATGAACGAATTAAAAAAACGTGGGGTGGAATTATCCGGGGTTGAAATAGTGCCGGATAAAAAATCATTTTTCTGGAGTGGAAAATATCACCTGGATATGAATACTCGTGATACATTGGTCACTGACCTGAATGTGCTTGCAGATTTCAATCCAAAAGTTCCTGAAGAATACCAGGGAGCAGAATTTTTAATGCTTGGCAATCTTATGCCAGTCCTGCAGATAAGTGTAATTAATCAATTGAGAAAAAGGCCAAAATTGATTGTGCTTGACACTATGAATTTTTGGATTGAAAGCGCTTTAGAAGATTTAAAAAAAGTGTTGATGATGATTGATGTTCTCATGATTAATGATAGTGAGGCAAGGCAACTTAGCGGAGAATATTCTATAGTGAAGGCCGCAAAAAAAGTGATGGATATGGGACCAAAATATCTTATCATAAAAAAAGGCGAACATGGTGCTTTATTATTTCATCAAAATCATGTGTTCTTTGCACCGGCCTTGCCACTGGAAGAGGTGTTCGATCCAACAGGCGCTGGTGATGCTTTCGCAGGTGGCTTTATAGGCCACATTGCCCGCACATCGGATATAAGCTTTGAAAATATGAAGACTGCTATAATTGTTGGCTCGGCAATGGCAAGTTTTTGCGTCGAAAAATTCGGTCCTCAGCGCTTAAAAGAAATTATTAAAAAAGAAATTGATATTCGTCTAAAAGAGTTTGTCCAGTTAGTAAATTTTGATATTGATTTGGTTTAATCTTTTAGGTAATGAAGTTAAAACCACTTTTAATTTATAAAAAAGAGAGCTGTGCTTGATCTGATATTACTGTATTTTTTAACCCGTGAAATAGGAAGACTTGCTTTCAAAAAGGGACTCAAGCCTCTCACCTGGAAAATTTATAATGTATCGGGATGGTTGGGCGCTGAGTTAATCGGCGTAACAATCGGAATTTTGATATTTGGTTTAAAAAACCTTGTTTCTGTTCAATTAGTAGCTTTCGCTTTTGCGATTACCAGTTACTTTATTATAAAAGCGCAGTTGAATAAACTTTCTGATCATGCTATTGATGATGATATAAACAGGATTGGGAATAATTGAAAAATTAATACTTCCTTGCAAGCACAATTGTATTTTTAAATTGCTTTTTCTTTCCATCTGTATTAAAAATTTCCGTATAAATAACATAAATCCCTTGCGGAAGTTGCTTGTTCTTATCATCAAGCCCATCCCACCGGTAATAACCTGTTATACCATTTAAAGAATTGCGTTGAAGATAGCGAACTGGCCTACCTGAGGCATCAAAAATTGTAATATTTGCCACATACCCGGGGGATGGGAAATTATAACTTATGGTAGCAAAATCATCAATGCCATCATTATCCGGGGAAAAAATATTCGGTGTAACTTTTATCTCACCCTGCGCCTGTTCGTTTAGCCTGTACTGTGAGTTTTTATATCCCGGCGTTCCATAGCCTGATGATGTTGCAGCAGAATGAAAGTTGCTCTGCACGGATTTGCCATCATAGTCTATTCGTTCCAGTGAAACTCCTTCTGTATTAGAGATGAGGGAAAAATGCCATTTATCAGAATAGGCTACTTCATCCACTATTGCGCCCTGGCTATTTAATATTATTACTTTACCTGCATCATCTGGATAAGAAGGCATACTTTGTACCATTACAAAAGCATCAGGATTGGTTGTAATATATTGCGCCTTTACTGCAGCAGGATCAGAAGTGAGAACGATAAAATCTCCCGGAAATAATAAAATAGTTTCAGCAGTTATTTGCTGAATGCTACTTATAGAATTGCTGCTGCTCCGGTTGGCTATATAAGTACGGCCAAGTTCAATAATTTTTTGTGACCGGTTATATAATTCCACATAGTCTGTTCCAAACAGCTTTGGATTAAATAAAATTTCATTAATTACAATATCAAAGCTATCAGCCTCCCGGGATAATCCAAACTTTGCGATATTTTTTGAACCGATTAAATTGCCTTTGCAATCTGTAATATTGGATGAAGTAATTGTATAAACAGTTCCCGTATTTATCGGAGCGCTGAGCACAATATTTACTTTATCAAAAACCGGCGAAACTCCGGTAGCACTTACGGCAGCAATTCCATTATCTATCGTGTAGTTACTTACTGTAGCGGCTTTCAGGCTGTCTAACGGTTCATCATAAACTAAAGTAATCGTGTTAGTATTTATTGTAAAAGCTCTTAAAAGTTTTGGAGGAGAGTCATCATTATTCACGCCATCTGTCGAATTCTTTTGCCCCGGTGTGCCACCACTTACATTATTGGAAGCTTTCCAATTGGTAATTCCGCTGCAAGGGTTTTTTGTATCTACCATTTCAAGTGTCCATCCGCCATTCTTTTTAAGTTCGTTCTGGTACCATTCGGAAGTATATTGAACAGCATGAATAGTTTTTCCTGTTGCCGAAAAAAGAGAAATAAGATCCCCATCATTGTCTAGTGAAGGAAAGTTTGTAACGCTGATCACTTTTCCAAAGGGAGCAAGTTCTGTGACTGCAGAGCCTGTACAAACAATTACAAAACTATCCGGTTGCAAAATAAAATTTGGCATTGCTCCCGATTGGCCAGGTATATCAGCTATTGTCCAGCCCTGCAGATTGATTGCAAAAGAAGAGGTGTTCCTTAGCTCAATCCACTCGTTATTTGGTAACCCTACCTGCGGTGTTGGGTCAGCCATTATTTCATCAATTACTATATCGTATTGCATCGGTATGTAAAAGCTAAAGGTTGCAGTAGCATTGCTGACCGCATTTCCAGCAAGGTCTTTTACACCATTTACATTTAGCGAATAGATTAAAGCGTTAGTAAATGAAGTTGCGAAAGTGAGGTGAACCAGAGCAGGATTAATAGAATCAATAGTAGCTGTGATGGGATTTCCTAAATTATTGTTTCCGGAATAATTTAATATAAGCTGGGCACTTGCTATTTCTACGAGTTCGTTATAAAGGACATCTACCATAGTCTGTGAAATTGCGGTAGCAGATTGAATAACGGGAGGTGTAATATCAGGCACAAAATTTCTTATCTCTATATCATCAAAAAAATGTTTTTGAAAAAAGCTTGCGGTGCTTTGTTTGACCAAAAAGCCAAAAAAAGCGGAAGTTGTATAATTAGCATCGGTAACAGATCCTTCACTTGTAAAAGAATTCCCCGTACCACTGAGATCTCTCGACAGAACCCACTGATTATTAGCATCTCTTGTTACTTTTATCTTCATTACATTATTACTGCTATTTAATATTCCATCTGTACCGTCAATAATTTTAGTTATGGAGCCTCCTGCATCTTTACGATAAAGGCTTATTTCATCATCAGTATTTCCGATGCGTACAAAGTATCCTGTATTTCCTGCAATTGTTACGTCACTGTTGGAGGAAATTAAATAGGCATCAATATAATTTGCAGAAGATGGGTTAAAATTAATCTGGATATACATTTCCCATTCTGCGATAATGGCAAGCGTATTTGGTGTACTCAAAAAATAATTGCTATTTGCGGTTGTATTATTACTTTGCAATTGTGACGATGTATTTACCGTAAAATCAGCAGTATTTCCTGACCATGACGGGTTATTACTAAAATCCCCGTCATTAAAGTTTTCTATGAGTTGTGCATTTGAACTAATACTTAATAATATTAACATTAAAAAACAGGAAAAAAAATTCCTTATCATAAACAGTAGCTTTGTTTTAAAGATACTTACTTTATATAACCGGATTTTGACAAAAAAATTAATTTAGATTAAAAATAATAATGACATGAGAATTGCCATAGTAGGTGCTACAGGCCTTGTAGGAAGTAAAATGTTACAAATATTGGAAGAAAGAAATTTCCCTGTTACAGAAATTATTCCTGTAGCTTCTGAAAAATCTATAGGTAAAGAAATTACTTTTAAGAATAAAAAATACAAAGTTATTTCTGCAGTAGATGCTATTGAAGCATCGCCTGATCTTGCCTTGTTTTCAGCAGGAGGAAGCACTTCACTTTCTTTAGCCCCGCTATTTGCTGAAGCAGGTATCACCGTTATTGATAACTCATCAGCATGGAGAATGGATCCGGAGAAAAAATTAATAGTGCCGGAAGTAAACGCACATGTGCTTACTGATGAAGATAAAATAATTGCTAATCCAAATTGCTCGACCATACAAATGGTGCTTGTTTTGAATCCGCTGCATAAAAAATATAAAATAAAAAGAGTGGTAGTTTCCACTTATCAAAGTGTAACAGGCACCGGGGTAAAAGCTGTTCAGCAGATGATGAATGAGCGGGAGAATATTACAGGAGAAATGGCTTATAAATATCCAATTGATAAAAATGCTATTCCGCAAATAGATGTTTTTACTGATAATGGATACACCAAAGAAGAAATGAAAATGGTAAACGAAACAAGGAAAATCATGGGCGACAACAATATTCGGTTAACAGCGACCTGCGTTCGCATTCCTGTAATGGGTGGTCATAGCGAAAGTGTTAATATTGAATTTGAAAATGATTTTGATCTTGATGAAGTAAAAGAACTTTTATCAGATACTCCCGGCGTTATTTTGCAGGATGATATTGACAACTTCGTTTATCCTATGCCGTTGACTGCGCATGAAAAAGACGAAACTTTTGTTGGCAGGCTCCGCAGGGATGAGTCTCAACCCAAAACACTCAATTGCTGGATCGTAAGCGATAATCTTAGAAAAGGCGCAGCCACAAATGCAGTGCAGATTGCAGAATATTTATTAAAAGAAGGAGTGATTGGTGAAAGGGTTGATGAAATGAAAAGCTGACTGGTTTATTAGTTTAGTTATTTATTAGTTTATTGTTGAAGGTCATTCTCCTTCGTATATAATTTGTGCATGGCAATCTGAATATGTAAAATAACTCACGGAAATCGGAGTCTGTGGTAATCTAACGTCACGACAATTTACTCAACGCCCCTTTCAGTTTTTCAAGCATTTCAGGGATCTCTTCTTTCTTGCACGTCCCTACACTCAGGCGATACCAGCTTGAATTCTTCGATGCACCAAATGCATAGAATGGAACCACAGCAAGTTTTGCTTCATCTAAAATGTATGAGGTTACGTCAGATTGAGCCGTTAGTAAATTATTATCTGCAGTTCTTTTGCCAACAAGATTTATCTGAATAGTAAGATAGATAGCGGCCTGCGGAGCACAGGCATTTACAGGAAATCCTTCAGATTTTAATTTTTGAAAACCCTTGTAAATGAGCTGCAATCTTTCTTCAAGTTCCTTTTTAAAATGAACCATATATTCATCAATTGCCGTAGCCTGCAACAAATATTTTGATGTTGCATTCTGCTCTGCCATCGGGCTCCATGCTCCTACATGACTGTTGATCGCACGCATTTTAGCAAGCACATGCTGAGGCCCTAATGCCCAGCCCACACGTACACCGGTTGCTGCAAACGCTTTACTGATGCCATCAATAAAAATCGTATAATCTTTCATTGCAGGTCTTAAGCTTACGGGATTATAATGCTTCGAATCACCATAGGTAAGTAGCCAATACATCTGATCATACATTACGTATAGTTTTTTTTCATCTTCACCCCTTCGCATATTTTCTGCAAGAACCAAATCACATATTGCTTCAAGTTCCTCTTTTTGAAATATGGTGCCTGTAGGGTTTAAGGGTGAGCATAAGGCAATAAGGACCGCATCCCTTATGTGCGGCTTTATATCTTTAGCCGAAGGCATAAAATTATTTTCAGCAGTGGTTTCTATTACCTGGTGCCTGCCTTCAGTAAAATGTACATAATGATTATTATTCCAGCTGGGAACAGAATAAATTACTTTGTCATCCCTGTCAACAATAGCTCTATACAATGCATAAATTAACGGACGGCCACCGGCGGCGATTAAAATTTCATTTGCTTCGTAATCGAGGAATTCTCTTTCTTTAATAAATTTTGAAACGGACTCTCTAAGCGCCAGGATACCTTCTGCCAGAGGATAGGTTGTATGTTTGTTTTTATAAGCTTCAATTATTTCCTGTTCCAGTTTTTTAGGAATCGGGAAAATCGAAGAATCAAAATCCCCGATGGTAAAGTTGTAAATTTTTTCCCCGGCTTTTATTTTTTCTTTTATATCAGCGCCAAGGCGAACTATCTCACTTCCGATGAGCGTTTCGGCAAGCTGGCTTAATTTTCCAAACGCTTTTTTTATTGTATTGTAAATATTATGAGGCACGTTTATACAAAGGTTTAGATTAAATATACGTTTAAAATTTTCCTACAATCGAAGGTAAAAGTTTTAATAGGAGAAACTGAATTAATTAAAAGCATTTTCCTGCATAACAAATGAAGATGGTATTCAAAACTTTAATATCTTGAAATCCGGTTGCTGGTTTAAGAAATATTCCATGAAGATTTTATAATCTCATTTTTTATTTTAAAACTTGCTGATTGAAATAAAGATTAACTTCCATTTCAACGAAAGAAATGTATCCCACTCCCGATTTGATTATATAAAAAAATAAAATTTCTCTTATGAAAAAATTGGTTTTCATTTTATCCTTCATTTTCATTTTATTTTCACTTATACGCTGCAATTCAAATGAACAAAAAACTTCGACAAAAGCCGAACGTGATACTGCCTATAATAAATTGAGTGATGAAGAAAAAAGGCTATCCAAAAATGCTTTGGCAGGTCTGGATGTTGCTGATGGATTGCAGGCATCACTATTTGCATCAGAGCCTATGATGGGTAATCCTACTAATATAGATATTGACTCAAAGGGCCGTATTTGGGTTTGTGAGGCCTTCAACTACAGGCCAAAGCTCAATCCTGGTAATCCACAGCGTGAGGAAGGAGACCGTATTCTTATTTTGGAAGATACAAACAGGGATGGCAAAGCCGATACCGCAAAAGTTTTTTACCAGGGCACTGATGTAAATGCGGCCCTTGGTATAGCAGTGCTTGGTAACAAGGTAATTGTTTCATGCAGCCCAAATGTATTTTTGTTTACTGATACAAACGGAGATGATAAAGCAGATACAAAAGAATTATTATTTACGCATGTGGGTGGCGAACAGCACGACCATGCTATACATTCTTTTACTTTTGGGCCAGATGGAAAATTGTATTTTAATTTCGGAAATGCTGGTGAGCGATTAATGGATAAAAATGGGAAAATCATTATTGATAAAGATGGTAATGAAGTTACTAATGAAGGGAAACCATATCGCCAGGGAATGGTATTCCGGATGAATGAAGATGGATCAGATTTCGAAGTGCTTGCGCATAATTTCAGGAATAATTATGAAGCCGCCGTTGATGCTTATGGCACAATATGGCAAAGCGATAATGATGATGACGGGAACCAAGGCACACGAATAAATTATGTAATGGAGTTTGGAAATTATGGATATACTGATGAGATGACGGGAGCAGGCTGGCGGTCAAGGCGGACCAATATGGAGCCTGAAATTCCAAAACGGCATTGGCACCAAAACGATCCGGGTTCAATACCCAATTTATTATTTACCGGTGCAGGATCTCCCGCCGGAATGTGCTTTTATGAAGGAACATTATTACCCGCAGTATTTCAAAATCAAATGATTCATTGCGAGGCAGGAAATAATATAGTAAGGTCTTACGTAGTTGAAAAAGATGGAGCAGGCTATAAAGCGCACATTGAGCCTATATTGGAAGGCACAAGAGACCAATGGTTCAGGCCGGTGGATGTTTGCGCTGCGCCTGATGGTTCCATATTCGTAGCAGACTGGTATGATCCGGGAGTAGGAGGCCATCAAATGGTTGATATGAACCGTGGGCGTATTTTTAGAATGGCTCCTTCAATAGAGAATTATAAAATCCCTGAAATGGATCTGTCTTCTGCCGATGGTGCTGTGGAGGCGTTGAAAAACCCTAATGGTGCCACCCGTTATTTGGCGTGGAAAAAATTAAAAAGCCTGGGAGCCCAGGCCGAAACGGTGTTGCAAAAATTATGGGCATCAGATAATCCAGTGTACAAAACAAGAGCATTATGGTTGTTGGCCAGGATTCCCGGGAAAGAAGATACCTATATTCAGAAGGCATTGGAAGATAAAAATCCAGATATACGTATCACAGGATTGCGTGCTGCAAGAGAGATTAAGCCTGATATAATACCTTACGCAAAAAAACTTATAAGAGATTCTGATCCGCAAGTGCGCCGGGAAGTGGCAATTGCTTTACATCATAATAAATCAATTGAAGCGCCGGAATTATGGGCTGAACTTGCCATGCAATACGATGGCAATGACAGGTGGTATCTTGAGGCGCTGGGAATAGGGGCAGATAAACAATGGGAGGCATTCTTAAATGCATATAAAAATAAAGCGGGCGAAAAAATAAATGATAAGGCAGGGCGTGATATTGTGTGGCGCTCCCGTACAGGTATTGCATTGCCTTTACTTGCTAAAAATATAGAGGATAATAATGTTAGCGATTCTGAAAGGCTGAAATATTTCAGGGCATTTGATTTTATTAATGCACCAGGGAAAGAAGATTTATTACTTGGATTATTAAATTATAGAGGGCCAAACCGCCAGGCTATATGGTTTAATACTTTAAACGAATTAAATGCTTCCGGCCTCTCCAAATCCCCTAAAATGCAATCTGTTCTTCGGGAAACACTTGACTCAATAAAAGGAACGCAGGAGTTTGTAACACTCTTAGGCAAGTATAAGCTTCCCGATTATAATAAAGACCTGTTACAGATTACACTTGCAATGCCAGATAGTAGTTTGGGAACTGAATCCGCTAATTTGCTGATAAATTCAGGAGGTTCATTTCTTTTAAAAAATGAAATAAAAAGCAATGATTCAAGTACTGCAAAAGCAGCTTTGAAAGCGTTGGCAGGCACAGGTTCCAATGAAGGCGTTCAAATGGTAGAATCTATTATTAAAGATCCTTCAGTAAGTATTCGTTTGCGTGAGGATGCGGTTAGGATGCTGGCTGCAGGCTGGAATGAATCTGAAAAATTATTGCAAATGGTGAAAGAGGGACAATTGCCGAAGGAGCTTAAATCTACAGCAGCTATTGCTTTATCTGCCACCTATAGAAAAGATATAAGGCAGGAGTCATTAAAATATTTGCAGGTAAATGAAAGTGCAGGAGGTAAGACTTTACCAACTATAAATGAACTGGCTAAGTTGAATGGTAATATAACTTCAGGGAAACAAATATTTTCAGCGACTTGTGCTACGTGTCATAAAATTGATAATGAAGGTGAAAATGTAGGGCCTGCGCTTTCAAAAATCGGGAGCAAGCTTACAAAAGATGCTCTATATATTGCTATCATTCATCCTGATGAAGGGATAAGTTTTGGGTACGAAGGTTATGTTTTTAAAATGAAAGATGGAAATGTCGTTGCAGGAATTATTACCAGCGAAACAGAAGATGCAGTAGAAATTGTAATGCAGGGCGGTATTAAAAAGAAGCTTGAAAAACCCGCAATAGCTTCCAGAATCGAAATGAAAAATTCTTTGATGCCTGCTACATTGTATCAAACTTTAACTCAGCAACAGTTGGTTGATTTAGTGGAGTATTTGCATAGCAAAACAGATAAGCCTATGGCTGTGAAATAAATAAAAAGGGCTTTGAGTATTAATCCAAAGCCTATTTAAATAATTCATTTGTTACAAAGAGTATCTGCCATCACCAATCAATTTATCAGCCACTAATCTTCTTGCATCTTTGCTATTGAATGAATCTGATTTCGTAAAACGCTTTAACCCGAGTAACATCATTTTTTGTTCATCGCCATCAGCAAAAGAATTAATAGCTTCCTTACCACATTTAGCAACTTTATCAATGGCGTCATTAAGATAGCACTTCATCATTGTCACCTGTACTTTTGAATTTTCTTGTCCCTGTTTATCCGTTAATTTTATAACACGTAATAAAGTACTTTCCGCGACAAAGGTTTCAATAGCCATATCTGCGATATTCATAATAATTTCCTGTTCTTCCTGCAGGCCGGTTTTCAATTTCATGGTAGCTGCTCCTGCAACCATTAATATACATTTTTTCATATTCAGAATTTCTTTCTTTTCTTTTGCAAAAATTCCATCCTCATCATTTCCAAATTCAGGAATACTCATAAGTTCCTTTTGCACATTCATAGCAGGCCCCATCAGGTCAAGCCTTCCTTTCATAGCACGCTTCAGCATCATATCAACAGTAAGCAGGCGGTTTATCTCGTTGGTTCCTTCATAGATGCGGTTGATTCTGCTATCACGATATGCCTTACTTATTAAATATTCATCGCTGTAGCCATTGCCTCCATGTATCTGCACGCCTTCATCTACTACAAAGTCAAGAACTTCACTGCCGTGAACTTTTAACATGGCACACTCGATAGCGTACTCTTCCGCCGCTCCCAGCATAGCTTCATTAAATGGCTTTCCTAAACCTATAAGTTCAGCTTCCTTTTCATCTATCCATTTAGCGGTACGGTACAACGCACTTTCATCAGCATAAATTTTTATTGCCATCTCGGCAAGCTTATGTTTAATAGCACCGAAGTTTGCTATTGCTGTTTTAAATTGTTCGCGAGTGTTGGCATATTGTATTGTTTCACTCAGGTGAAGTTTAGCTCCGCCTATTGCTGCAGCTCCTAACTTAAGCCTTCCGATGTTTAATATATTAAAAGCAATGATGTGACCTTTTCCGATTTCGCCTAAAACATTTTCTACCGGCACTTTGCAATCCTGGAAATATAATTGCACAGTTGATGAACCCTTAATGCCCATTTTATGTTCTTCCGGCCCTACACTGAAGCCTTCAAACCCTCGCTCAATAATGAATGCGGTGAATTTATCACCATCAATTTTTGCAAATACAGTATAAACATCTGCAAACCCGCCATTAGTAATCCAGCATTTTTGCCCATTCAACAAATAATACTTTCCATCTTCTGAAAGTATAGCCGTTGTTTTAGCCCCCAATGCATCACTGCCACTACCCGGCTCCGTTAGACCGTAAGAACCTTTCCAAACACCAGTAGCAAGTTTAGGTACGTACTTCTTTTTTTGCTCTTCAGTACCAAAATACAAAATGGGCAATGTGCCAATACCAGCATGAGCGCTCATAGCCACGCTAAAAGAAAAGCCGGCACCAAGGCCTTCGCTGACTAATGTAGAAGTGACAAAATCTTTACCAAGGCCATCAAACTCTTCAGGAACAGAAGCGCCTAACAATCCTTGCTCTCCTGCTTTCTCCATAAGCTGGGGCATTAGGCCGGGCTCCATTTTATCTATCCTGTCTATTACAGGGAGTACTTCAGTTTTTAAAAACTGAAGGCACATATCCCGAACCATTATTTGTTCTTCGGTATAATCTTCAGGAGTAAATGTTTCGAATGCATTACTTTGTTTGACAAGCCATTCGCCTCCTTTTAAAAGAGAACCGGATGATGTAGTGTTCATGATTTTAATTTTATTAATGATGAGCTCTGTTTAGTTATATTCTGCAAGTCTATTACCGGTGGTGCCGAAAGATTATCGTAAACCTGTTGTAAAACCTCCTTGGCAATTTCTATCTGCCCATTTGAAACACCTGCCAGTGACTCATTCAACGTTTGATTTGCTATTTCCATTGTCTTTTCCTGTAGATTCATTGCATCTTTGGTAAGATAAATGAGGTTAATGCGCCGATCATTTTTTGATGCTACCCTTTTTACGAGTTTTAATTTCTCGAGATTATCAACTAGCCTTGTGATACTCGGTTTATCCCTGAAAGTTGCATCGCACAATTGTTGCTGGCTTTGCCCTTCCTCTTTCCACAAGTGATAAAGCACACTCCACTGTTCAATTGTAATATCGAGACCAGCTTGTTTGAAGTTTTTCTGCAAACGGCGGGCAATCGCTGTGGAAGCCTTACCGGTAATAAAGCTGTAAAGTTCTCCTCTTTTAAATTGGTTGTTTGGCATATAGTTGTTTATGCAACTAATACAAATATACTCATTCATTTGGATTCTAAAAATTTATTTTTGTAAATTCTTTTTCAATTATTTGTTGGGGGTATTTTAAAAATTTACATGGCCTTTTACCTGGTTTCTTTTTTATTGCTATTTTTCTATTCCGGAATTATTTTATTTTATCGGCAAAGCTGGTTAAAAATTAAAGACTTCGATTCAGCCTCAAACATAAAAGCCCTTAGCCCGGTTTTTATAAGTGTAATTATTGCGGCGAGAAACGAGGAGAAAAATATTGGATCATGCCTTAATTCTCTAATTAACCAAGCCTATCCGGAAAAATTATTTGAAATAATAGTGGTTGACGATCATTCTTCTGATGCAACTGCCTCAATAGCTAATGCATTTAAAAATGATAATATTAAAATTATAAGCCTGGAAAATTTTGCTGAAGCAATCAATTTAAATTCTTACAAGAAATCAGCAATTGAAATGGCAGTCGGTATTGCCAAAGGAAATTTAATTGTAACAACTGATGCTGATTGTATAGTAACAGACCAGTGGTTGAAAACCCTTGCAACTTTTTATTCAGAATATGACCCTGTATTTATGGCTGCACCCGTGGTTTATGCTAATCCCTTACCTACCGATTCTAAATTTATAAGACTTTTAAAAATTTTCCAATCGCTTGACTTTTTATCCCTTCAGGGCATAACAGGTGCTTCGGTAAATAAAAACTTTCACAATATGTGTAATGGCGCTAACCTGGCTTATACAAAAAAAACTTTCGTAGAAGTTTCCGGGTTTGAAGGTATCGATAATATTGCAAGCGGTGATGATATGTTGCTTATGCATAAAATTCAAAAAGTATACCCGGATAAAATCAGGTTTATTAAATCAATTAATGTGATTGTAGAAACGCAGCCGGCTAATTCATTAAGTGAATTTATGAATCAGCGTATAAGATGGGCAAGCAAGGCAGATAGATACATGGATCCGAAAATTACATCCGTTCTATTACTGGTATATTTCTTTAACCTTTGGATTTTCCTTGCCGGGATATGTTCATTTGTTTCGCTCAATTACTTTTATCTTTTTATACTTTTATTATTTGTGAAAACAATAGTGGAATTATTTTTTCTGTTTCCTGTAGCGAGATTTTTTGGCAAGCAGAAATTGTTATGGTGGTTTTTCCCAGCTCAGCCATTTCATATAATTTATACCATAGTTGCAGGTTGGCTGGGTAAATTTGGTTCATATACATGGAAACAAAGAAAAGTAAAATAGAATTTTTAACCTTAATTGAAAATAGGGGAGTTAAATTGAATATATGGACCAATCATTTTCTTTTTCACAAAATGCATGGACACGCTTGAAAAAAAATAAAGGAGCCATGATTGGGCTTTGCATTATTTTTTTATCTTTTCTCACTGCGATTTCTGCATATTATATTTCAACAGATTCGACTCCTAATGCAGACAGGCAAATTGTGGAAATACAAGCCAGAAAGCCTGGGTTTACTCAATTGTTCCTTAAAGAGAAAAAAGAAAAAAAAACAGCATCTACAAGCTTTTTTAAGCGGCTGCTATACGGAGCAGAAGATAAAAATTTATACATTCCCATTAATAGTTACCATATTGATAAAGATTCTGTAGCTATTGAAAAATATATTGACGAAGGCGTTGAGGAAAAGCAGGTTTTTGCAAAAAATGTATTGCCAATTAAAGATTTTATCGCATCAAAAACATTTTGGTTAGGTACTGATAGATTCGGACGGGATATTCTAAGCCGGTTAATAATTGGAGTTCGTGTAAGCCTTGCCGTTGGTTTAATTACTGTTTTAATTTCTCTTTCTATTGGAATATTTTTAGGAGCAATTGCCGGTTATTTTGGTGGCAGGCTTGATAATATAATCATGTGGCTTATCAACGTGATTTGGAGCATGCCTATACTCCTTCTTGTTTTTGGAATTACACTTGCATTAGGCAAAGGTTTCTGGCAAATATTTATAGCAGTTGGGTTAACGATGTGGGTGAACGTAGCAAGGATGATAAGGGGGCAGGTAATTGCATTGCGGGAATTGGAATATATTGAAGCAGCAAAAGCATTAGGGTTAAAAGATATAAGGATCATTTTAAGGCATATTCTTCCAAATGTGCTTGGGCCAGTTATTGTAATTGCAGCTTCTAATTTTGCAAGTGCAATAATTATTGAGGCAGGGTTGAGTTTTCTGGGCGTAGGTGTACAGCCGCCAATGCCAAGCTGGGGGCTTATGATAAAAGAAAACTATAATTTTATTATTACACATAATCCAATTTTGGCGTTAGCGCCGGGAATTGCGATAATGATATTAGTACTCGCTTTCAACCTGGTTGGCAACGGGTTAAGGGATGCGCTTGATGTAAGAGGTTAAAACACCAAATCAGATCGGTGTCTAATCTTGTATAGTTTAAAGATTTTATGTCAGCATTTCCAAATCCTTACGCGTAGAACTTGATCCCAATAGATATAGAGCAGTTAAAATACCTGGTTAAAATGAAATTCCATCGGCATGATATCAGCTTTCACTTTTTGTTACTTGAACATTACGGTTAAAGCTTTCCACCAGAGATATTAGTGTTTCTGTACGTTCTATGCCTTTAATTTTCTGAAGCTCATCATGCAGTACAGATCGAAGCTGATTGATATCTTTACAAACTATTTCAATATACATGCTGTAGTTGCCGGTTGTGTAGTTAAGCCTTACAATTTCAGGAATTTTTTCAAGATCTTTTGCAACCGCATCATACATTGAACTCTTTTCCAGGAAAATGCCTACAAAAGCTGTAATATCATATCCTAATTTTTTAAGATTAACGCTTAATTTTTTCCCATTTGCAATTCCAAACTCTTCAAGCTTTTTAATGCGGACGTGAATTGTACCACCGCTTACAAATAATTTCTTTCCCAGTTCAGCATAAGGCGTTTCCGCGTTTTCAAGCATTTCCTGAATAATCTGCAAATCCAGTTTATCAAGATTTAACTTTGAGGTCATACAAGTAATTTTTTTAAATATATTTTATAAATATACTAAATTATTAACTGCTATCTAAATTTTATTCTTTTTACTTGAAAAACTTTTTTAATTATGGTTCATCTATTAGATTTGCATCATAACAGTTCTTAACATTGTGGGGTGATGAAATTTTGGCAGACATGCCCTCTTGTCTCGGGGGTGAGGA
>DASYOM010000161.1:0-49067 GCA_036007765.1 Chitinophagaceae bacterium
CACTATCATAGGCTACATTGTATTTATCACAACACGGGGATACCATATAGTAAACAGTTTGCTTATTATAAGTATAACGGGTAACTGATTGCGGTGCTCCATTCGGATCTTCTGTCATAGTCTTAATTATTGCTTGAAGACAGGCAGGCATTTCATTTACAGCTTTTACTTTTTTATTTGCGACGCACGATATCAATAAAGGAATAAAAAGAATAATTGTTAATAGTTTGATCATCTTTTTCTATATCTCTTTGCAAAAACAATTCCTAAAAAAACTTAACGACCTTTACGGCGATGGAAAAAACAAATTTTATAGATCTCATAAAGGTTTTTTGCAAGAGCGGGCATGGCGGTGCAGGAAGTAAACATTTCATGCGCAATAAGCTCACTGCATTTGGCGGCCCTGATGGAGGTGATGGTGGAAGAGGGGCACATATAATAATGCGCGGAAATAAAAATTTGTGGACATTACTACACCTCCGCTATTTTAAAAATATTTTGGCGGAAAACGGTACTGATGGCAGTAAGAATAATTCTACCGGCAAAGACGGTAAAGATATTTATGTAGATGTTCCACTGGGCACCATTGCAAGAGACGAAGAAACAGGTAAGTTGGAGGCGGAAATTTTAGAAGATGGGCAGGAAATTATTTTGATGAAAGGTGGCCGGGGAGGGCAAGGAAATTCCCACTTTGCAACACCGACCAACCAAGCTCCTCAACATGCACAACCAGGTGAAGAGGGTGAAGAGGGTTGGAAGATAATGGAACTAAAAGTATTAGCTGATGTAGGTTTGGTAGGGTTCCCTAACGCAGGAAAATCAACCTTGCTTTCTGTAATAACTGCTGCAACGCCAAAAATTGCTGACTATGCTTTCACTACTTTAACGCCGCAACTTGGTATGGTAGCATATAGGGAAAATAAAAGTTTTTGTGTAGCGGATCTTCCCGGAATCATTGAAGGAGCCGCCGAAGGCAAAGGGCTTGGTTACCGGTTCTTAAGGCATATAGAACGCAATCCTGTTTTACTCTTCGTAATTCCTGCAGATAGCAACGGACATCGGGAAGAGTTTGAAATTTTACAAAATGAATTAAAAGAATATAACTCTGAATTGCTTGACAAGAAATTTATAATTGCAATAAGCAAAAGTGATATGCTTGATGATGAACTTAAAGAAGCCATCGGGGAAGAATTGCCAAAAGGAATTGAACATGTTTTTATTTCATCAATTACCAATAAAGGCCTTGTTGAATTAAAAGATATTTTGTGGAAAGCACTAAATGAAGACTCGCAGGAGCTTTTGCAAAACCAGGAAATTCTAAAATAAAATTCTGCAATGAAATTCAAAATATTAATATCTGCATTATTGGTTTTACTTGTTCATGAAAATGTATTTTCACAAATGATGCTAAGTGCCAGGATTCAAAAGAAAGAAACAGAAAAGATACGGGTTGATGACGCACCTGCTATAGTTACGTTTAAGAAAAGTGATTATAAAGATGTTTGTAATTTTGATGTGATACTGGAAGAAAAAAACGCATCATCCGCATATAAAAGAACTATTGAACTTACTGATGGCAACGGTTCCAGGTTATATGCATCGGATGAGTCCGGGGAAAACCCCGGGGTTTATAAAATGGACCTCTCCGTAATCTGTAAAAAAATATCATCTCAAACAATCATTAAAATAATGTTGCTCGAAAATCCGGCGAATGATTTGATGATGCTACCTTCAAAAATGAAACAGCTCGCAGAAATTCATTTAAAATAATTCATGAGTCGGAAAATATTATTCTTTATAAATCCTATTTCAGGCACCCGAAGTAAGCTTCAGCTCGAAAGAAAGATCATTAAAAAATGCTATGAACAAAATGTTGGCTTTGAAATGCTATTGACCGCTGAAGATGGCAACTACTCCTTCCTCAAAGAAAAAATAAAAAAAGACAAGATCACTGATATAGTAATTTGTGGTGGCGATGGTAGCATGAACCCTATAGTAGCATCTTTATTAAACACTAAAATTAATTTTGGTATCATCCCTTTAGGATCTGGTAACGGTCTCGCCTTTGCCGCTAAAATTCCCAGGTCGGTCAATAAGGCCTTTGATGTAATCTTTAATGGAAAGGCATCATGCGTAGATGCATTTTTGATCAATGACAAGGTTAGTTGCATGCTATGTGGTATTGGTTTTGATGCACAGGTAGCATACGATTTTTCGCTTCAGAAAAAACGTGGCCTTACTAATTATATCAGGCAATCTTTTAAGAATTTTTTATCTGCTGATACTTACCCTTTTGAAATAGAAATAAATAATACATTTTTAAAAGTGGATGCTTTTTTTATTTGTGTTGCCAATAGCAACCAGTTTGGAAATAATTTTACCATTGCTCCAAAGGCAAGCCTTAATGATGGCCTTATTGATATCATCGTAGTAAAAAAAACGGGGAAAATAAAAGTGCTTTGGTCGCTGGTTAAGCAAATGAAAACGGGGAAACTTACAAAGGATGCAGAAAAAAATTTCTTCAATGAAAACATTCTTTATTTCCAGGCTGATGCTCTAAAACTTAAGAATATAAAACTTGCACCTTTGCATATAGATGGAGATCCTTCACCAACTTATAAAGATTTTGACATTCAGATTATACCGAATGCCTTCATGCTTATTCAACCTTAGAGGCTGTCTAAAAATGATTCTATTTATTTTATAGAAGGAAAGTTTGACCATTAACAGCAACTGATCAGCAATGACAGCAGCCGCCGCAGTTGGTTGCATGACCACCAGTATTAACTATTGAAATATAATGATCAGATATAAGTTCCCCTTCAGGAAATAGGGGTCTAATAATCATATTCTCTTCTTGCAGCATTCCATCGTATACCTATCCCAAACATGCTTTTATCGGGTATACTTGTATATTTCCTATATAGATAGGATCCTTCAACAAACAGGTTTTCTCTTAGTTCATACGATAAAACAAATGAAGCATTAAAGACTTTTATTTTATTTCCACCTCCAACATCAAAACCATAATCTTTAGTTCGTGTAGAGTACGATTCAAATGGGTTGCTTCCAAAATTTGCACCTGCAGAATCAAGGCCCTGGTAATAATAAATTCCCCGGGCATTTATATACCATTTTGACGCAGGCTGATATTTTAATACGCCAATAAATTCCTGGAAGTTCGCACCCAAAGGATGTGCAAGCGGCTGATTATAATGAGTGTAATTTGCAACCGAATCATTATGAGAATAAGTAAATGGCCTTGACCTGTTTATTTCAAATTGAAGATCAAGGTTTTTTAGATTGAATGCATCAACATATTTTCCTCCGAACTGGTAAGCAAATTTATTAGCCCAGTACCCATCGCCTTTCGTAATTTCTTTTGCAATAAATTCATCAAGCAACAACTGGCCATATAATTGGAAATGATGCGCAAAATTTGTTTTAAAATCAATACCTGCAACGGCATTGTCCGGGCTTCCAACAGTACCTTCAATGTGCCGGAGAAAAATAATAGGATTGAGATATTCGAAATCAAACAGGTTTTTCCTTCCGAAAATTACTCCTTCAAACAATCCTACATTGAGCCATTTAGTAACATTTATACTTAAATGATGCATGGCTGCATATTTCCTGTCAAGTAAGTCATCGCCATTTTTTATAAACTGTGGCATAAGCTCCATAAAGATATTTTCGTAGTTGAATTTCCATATTCTTGTATTGAGCTTCAGAAATAAATAGCTGTCTCCGAAATCGCTTAAAAAAAGGCTTCTATATCCATTTCCAATGAAATTTTTATCATAACCAAATTGGATATCAATATATTTTGTAGCATTGAAAGTAATGTAGCCTCTTGCATCAAAATAATCAAAGGCTGTTGTTTTAAAATCCTTGTAAAATCCTACTCCGGGCACAGCATTGTATTTATTAACCCTGCTTTGAAAAAATTCTGGCCCGCGTTCCTGGTTATCTGTAAGAGTTGTTGAAAAACCAATGCGATTTGCAATCATTCCACGCGCAGTTATACCCCGCTTATTATAAAAAATAGTTTCATCATTACCTGATTCTTTACTTATTTGAAAGGATAAAACAGGATTTACTGCGAGAAAAAAATCCTTTACGTTTACTTCCAGCAGGTTTGGTTTAGTGACGTAAAAACTTTTTAGAACAGGTTTTTTGCTCAAAAAACTTTCCTTTGAACCTGTTACCCATTCTGAATTATTCATAAGAATACTTTGAATATTGTATTCATCAATATGGCTAAGATTAAGGCCCGCCCATTGTTTTTGGATACCTTCCCTGGTAAGCGAACTGGAATATCCAAGGCGTGCACTGTCCAGGTATTCGGCCTCGGCTACAATGGATTTCCTGCTATAGGGTTTTATGGTTGAATAATTCAAATCAGAAAAATTTCCTTGTTTAATTTCAAGCCTGTCAATAAATTGATATTCTTTCGATCCTTCCGGCAAGTACGTTGTTTGTGCTTTGGAAATAAGAGGGCAACTAAATACAAGAAGTACACTGAGGCATTTTAAAATTTGCATTGGGTTTGGGTCTTTATTATTTAATTTCAAGATATGCAAAATTATGTTTTAAAACAGATTTCCATAGTCAATGAAGGTAAAATTGAAGAAAGGGATATTTACTTAAAAAATGGCCGCATTGAAAGGATTGGAAATGCTCTAAATGTAAAAGAAAGAGTTACTGAAATCGATGGGGAAAAAAAACATTTGTTTCCTGGTGTTATAGATGACCAGGTTCACTTCCGTGAGCCAGGCCTTACGCATAAAGCTACCATTTACACAGAAAGTAAAGCTGCTATTGCTGGTGGAGTTACTTCATTTATGGAAATGCCTAACACCATTCCGAATGCCCTTACCGAAAAATTATTAGAAGAAAAATATTCAATAGCTTCTAAAAGTTCTCTGGCTAATTATTCATTTTATATGGGAGTAAGCAATGATAATGCTGATGAAGTTTTAAAAATGAATGCAAGGAAAAAAGAAGTCTGTGGCATTAAAATATTTATGGGATCAAGCACAGGTAATATGCTTGTTGATAATGAACATGCTCTCAACAGGATATTTAAAGAAAGTGAACTGCTTATTGCTACACATTGTGAAGATGAAAAGATTATTAAAGAAAATTACAATAAAGTAAAGAATGCAAAACAGGAACTTTCTCCCTCAGATCACCCATATATCAGGGATGAAAACGCATGTTTTAAATCATCTTCATTAGCTGTTTTGTTAGCAGAAAAATATGATAGCCGGTTGCATGTATTGCACATCTCAACAGAGAAAGAATTAGAATTATTTGCTAATAAAATTCCTCTGGCTCAAAAAAAAATAACTGCCGAGGTTTGTGTACATCATTTGCATTTCACTGCTGAAGATTATGAGAAGCTTGGATATTTAATTAAATGCAATCCTGCCATTAAAGATTCAAAAAACAAACCTGCCTTATGGAATGCATTGCTCGATGATCGCCTGGACGTAATTGCTACCGATCATGCTCCGCATACCTTAGAAGAGAAACAAGGCCCTTATGAACATGCACATTCAGGTTTGCCCCTGGTACAACATTCTTTATCGCTAATGTTGGCTTATTTTAAAGAAGGTAAGATCTCCCTTGAAAAGATAGTGCAAAAAATGAGTCATTCCGTTGCCGCGTGTTTCAAAATTGAGAACAGGGGATATATCCGGGAAGGATATTTTGCGGACATTGTTGTTGTAGACCTTAATGAAAAAAATACCGTAAATAAGAATAATATTTTATACAAGTGTGGGTGGAGCCCAATGGAAGGATATACTTTTCCCGCAGCTATCTCTTCTACTTTTGTAAATGGGAATTGTGTATATGCCAACGATAAAGATTATGGAAATACCCTTTGGAATGAATCTGTTAAAGGACATAGAATTTTGTTTTCACTTTGAGCTTCCCCAAATGAAGAGTAAATGATTATTTTTAAAATTTTAAATTCCCTCCAGGGATTAGGGTATGGAGACAGATAAAACCACATTAAACGACCTTTCAATTTTTAATCATGAAGAAGAATTTTCGATTTTTCACAAACTGAATTTTACAAGGACTGTAGGGGGCCAGGAAAAATTAAAAAATATTTTCAATAAATCACTTTCCGATAGAGCGTCTATACAAAATGTTCAGAAGACGTTGCAATTGTTTATTAATAATAAGGAAAAATGGCCTGTTATGATTAGTAATGGATCGGTATTAATGATCCATAAATTTTATGAAAGTATAGTTGACCAGATCCCTGCAAGGCCTACCGTATCTACCGCCTATTTCTATAAAATATTTCATGCGCCAGATTACTCTTTGATAAAATATTCTACCGAACATGCATTTGATTTCCTGAAGGGATTACAACAGATAACTGAAAATTTTCTAAACGCTGATACACCTGATAATTTAAGAATATTATTAGAAAAAATAAAAGTGAGAATGGATAAGCAACTGCTGAAAAATTTTCTGCTGAAAAAAAATTTTGGGAAGCTCACTATGGCAGAACTTCTTGGCTTCGCTCATTTCATAAGGTATCACTTTAAACAAAACTTTCTTGACCTTATAGAAATGTATTATCAAATGGATGCATGGTATGGTATGGCAATGGCTGTTAAAGAATTTGATTTGATATTTCCTGAATTTTCCCAGTCCGAAGAACCGCAATTAGTTGCAACCGGGCTCTATCATATTTTACTCCCATTACCGGTTGCTTATAACGTTGAATTAAACCCACGGCATAATTTTATTTTTTTAACCGGTGCTAACATGGCAGGTAAAAGCACCTATATAAAAGCCGTAGGCGCTGCAGTTTTTTTAGCGCATACAGGTATGGGCGTGCCCGCAAAATCTATGCAATTATCTGTATTTGACGGGCTGTTAAGCAACATTAATGTGGTGGACAATGTAGTGAAAGGCGAAAGTTATTTTTACAATGAAGTGCAAAGAATAAAAAATACAATCCTTAAAATAAACGATGGTAGAAAATGGCTAATTCTTATCGATGAATTATTTAAAGGGACAAATATAAAAGATGCCATGAAATGCAGTACCGTTGTAATCGAAGGCCTTATCAAAATAAAAAGTACTCTATTTATATTATCCACTCATTTGTATGAAATAGGAGAAGAATTGAAAAATTATACCAATATAGATTTCAAATATTTTGAAACCATTGTTTCCAATGATCAACTAATATTTAATTACAATCTCAAAGACGGGATTAGTAATGACAGGCTGGGATATTTAATTCTAAAAAGAGAAAAGGTGCTTGAATTGTTGGACAAATTATAACCAGAGATATAAAAATTTGGTAAAAAATAAAGTTGAATACGATTTTCAGTGTCATTGATTTAGATATTCATTATGGATCAGTTTGTGCTATCGCTTAAAACCTGCTGTATTATACGATTTGTTCTTCCAATAAATCTTTCCAAATAATAAGCCCTCTCTTTTCATCTGAATAGTCATGCAGAATTTTTGAAAAGTTCTTGGGGCTTGTTTCTAAAAATGTCTGTCTGCCTTTGTTACGGATAAGATTAAGCTGTTGGTCGATCTCTTTTACTTTTTTGATTAATGATTGCTTGTTCTTTTCAACATGCCACAAATAAGTCGCTTCTTCTGTATCAAGTGTTTCAAATATTACATGAAACTGTTTTTGTCCTGCTAAAAGAAACACAAATGAAAATGGGCTTAGAACAAAGCGGATTTTCATAAAGCCACCTTCATGCTTCCTTGCTAGGTGACGTAAGTGCTGTGAATGCTTGAAGTTCTTGTTTTTTAAAATGTCCTCTAAAAGTTTCTGACCATCTGTGTATAGTTTCTGTTGTTCATTTTGAATTTCGCTTACAGATAAAAGGTTTTCGTTTGCTTTTGGTTGATTTCCTAAAATATTTTTCGTAACAAACTTAAATTTCACTCCTTCAATTACTTCCCGATTTATTTTTTCAATATCATTTGAAGTGGCTATTTGAGAAACAAGTTTTCCTTCTTCAAATTCTGCATGGATATTGATCTTTACATTTTTAGATTTTAGGGCTTTGATAAAATATGGTTTCAGTACTTCAAATTCAGGTCGTACTTCCAAATTTTCGATCTCGAATTCAATTTCTGTTTTCATTTCCTGGACGAAAAATTTGAAAGCTATACTACCATAACGAAATTCAATCTGCTCAATCGGAATTTTTATTTTTTGTTCAACGGAAAATACTTTTTTTGAATTAACAGGTTCTGCCACAGGTTCATCAAACAATGTTGCCTGTTTACTGATCTTCCGGTAATAAATATTTCTCTTTAAAAAAAGCCTGTTTAGGTAATCAATTTTAATATCGCGGTAATCATAGATTACGGGTGTAACTTCTGAACGCTGAACCCTTCCAATGTATTGAATGAGCTTGCCTTCAAACGAGAACGGATAAACAAGAAAAAGACAATTGGCATTTTGTAAATCTGTTCCTTCACCAAAAAATTGCCCTGTCGTAATTAGAACCTGGTAATTCGCCTCCTTCAATATTTTCCATTTAAATGTACGGCTGCTTTCAGAATCTTCACCGCTCAATGTAATTGCTTCATAAGATTGTTTCAGGTATTGATAAAGTGAGTCAATATGTTCTTTCCTTTCCGTAATAATCACAACTTTCTTTCGTGCTTTTAATTCGTTGCTTACATCATCAAGGATTAATTTATTTCTTGCTGAATCGTGAACAAGAATTTTGGAAAGCGTTTCAAATTTATCTGTCTTTGGATTGAATGGAACGGCAAGTTCAGTATTTATAACGATAATTTTTGGTTGTTTCGCTGTAGTTATTTCATTGGATTTTACTTCGGCAACTACTTCTCCTAAATGAGTAAAGATTAGTTTTCCATCATTGTATTTTCTAAATGGAGTTGCCGTTAAACCATATAGGTAAAATGTTTGAAGTTTGGCAATAGTATTTCTATACGTTTCAGCAGGAATGTGATGGCATTCATCAACAATTATTGTTCCGAAAGAGCTTACGATGTTTTGTAACTTATCAGGTTCTTTTGATAAGCTTTGAATAGTTGCCACGGTAACTTTTTCACCGGTTTTATTTTTTCCCTGCCCAATCTTTCCAATTTCAGCTTTAGGAATTCCGAGAAAGGTTTCAATTCTTTCTATCCATTGTTCTAATAACTGTTTGCGATGAACGATAATCAGCGCTGGTTGCTGTTTGTCTGAAATAATTTTTAATGCTACAATCGTTTTGCCTGAACCCGGCGGCGCTACAATTACACCTAAATCTTTTTTTGCTATAGCATCAATTACTGATTGCTGGTGTTCTCTAAGTTGAGCATTGAGTGTAAAAAGGATTGGTTTGTGTTTCTTTCGTTCATCAATGAACTTATGTTCAATATTATGTTCCCTGCAAAACCTGATTAACCTTCCCACAAAACCTCTCGGAACGATTACTTCATTTTCCGTTTCTTCAACAAATTTAAAATAGCGTTCTGTACCAAATGTATTTCTTCCGATTTTCTTTCTGATGATAAATTCAGAGTTGGCAAAATTCAATTCTTCCTTTAGAAAATTTATGAGTGGAGTGCTCATTCCGTCACGGCTTATTTTCACAACTTTGTCTAATGCTATGACTAACTTACCTGTGATTGTTTGGGGTAAAGTTGAAACAGAAGAATTAGAAACTTCTTGATACAACTTGTCAAGGTCGGTAATGGAAATTCTTTTTATGTTTTGTAGAAGTCGCCACTGGTCGGAAATAGGTTTCAAAGAATCTGAATCAATAAAACAACTGTTGCCTTGCTCAAAAGTTTTTTTGAATAGGGGCAATGCAATTAAATTTCCTAAACCTTTTCCTGAAAGGAAATCCTGATTAGGAAACAAGCGGTCAAAACTGGAACTCTTGTCAAAAAAAGAGAATGCTCCTGACTGTTCAAGTATTGAAATGAATATTTTCCTGCTTCTGATTGCAGGGTAGGATTGCTCAAAAAAAATCCAAACATGTCCGCCATTACCTGAACGGGAACGCTCTAAATAGGTTGGAATATTATTTTCACTACAAGCCGTAATAAACTTTTTACATTCTTCAATCCAATTTTCTTTATCAAAATCTGCTGCAAGAAAATACGAAGTGTTATCTGTCAATAAAGGATAAACCCCAATGAGTTGTTCCCCGTTTAAGTGCTTGGCAATTTCTTGGTCAGTAAGTTTTAAATATGTCTTGTCATTGTAGTTCTGAAAAGTGCCACCTTTCATTTTGTGGGCACGATACATATACGGGTCATAAAAATATGCTGGCATGTAGCCGCTTTTATTTCCCTTCTCCCAACGAATTGCAAATACATCTTCTCTGCCCTTGAAAACAGATTTAAAAAGTTGGATTTGATTTGAGAGAGATTCATTCATTTCAGGTTATGAAATATTTTGGAAGAGTAATCACAAACTCAACTTATACTTATCAATCAAAAATTCATTCACTTCTTTTTGAGTTGCTCCATTTGAAAGAAAGTATTTTTCATCGTCATTCAGTTTGCAAATGCCGAAATTCTTTACATAGTTTTTTGCATAAGAAAAATATCCTGCTGAATACGGCTTGCTGGTATTTGCCATGTAATATTCAAACACTTGGGATTCTAAAATTCGCTTCAGAATTTTTAATTCCTGTTGTGATTCACTGAATACAGCATAGCCACAATAAATAAGTAAATCTTTCTGCTCGGTAAAAACAAAGTGTGGCGTTTTTGCCATGTATGGAAAAAGCAATTTGAAACCTGAATCGCACAATGCTTGCGTTCTTCCGAACGCATACCATGCGCCGTAATCACCATTTCCTTTATCTCTCTTTTGCAAATCTTCTTTGTTGTCTGAAAGGTATTTGTATGCTTTGGGAAAGTTTTCCTTCAAATGTTTTTCTTTCATTAATGACAGTGGATTAATTCCATTGGTGTATGGATAAATCAGTTTTTCTTTTACTGATTCAATCTCATGTTCGTATTTCAGAATGTTGGGTTTGATGATGTCCCGGCAAATTGCTTTTTCAATTTCATATTTCTTTCCGTTTTGTGAAAGCACAAAATATTTTTCTGTTTCGCTAACAGGTTTGAAAATATAAGTGTCGTTGCTAAGTGTTGCAATTCCGTTTCTGATTTTATACGATGCTCCTAAAGATTGTCCTGCCGCTTCTATTCGTTTGATGTTTTCAATTATTCTTTTGTCGTTAAGTAGCCAACCTCCTTGAGAATTCAGGTCTTTGTATGGAATGTTACTGAATAGTTTTACTCCGTTCTTGGTTAGTGTATTGCTGTTCTCCTTTTTGAAAGCAATGGATGCACTTGGAGTTTTTGTAATCAGGCAAATGCAAGTGTAAGCAGATTTGCCGCCAAATATTTTTTCATGTCCGAAATCGATAATGCTTAAATCAAACTTCTTTCGTTGCAAATATTTCCTCAACTCTCTTGCATTTACACTTCTGTAAAAGGAGTTTACAGTTATGTAGCCCAACACTCCATTTTCATTAAGTTGCTTCAAGCCAATTTCAAAAAATGGAATGTATAAATCGGGGTTACCAGATTTGGTTACAGCCCAATTTGATAAAAGAGTTTTGGATGCTTTGTCAATGTTCTTTGCTCTTACATAAGGCGGATTTCCGACTATTAAATCCAAACCATTATTCGCTTTTATTTTATCTTCTTTCAGCCAGTCAAACGAAAGTGCATTGGCACAATGAAGATTAAACTCAAACTCTTTTCTGTCCTCACCATTTGCTAAAGCTAAAATTGAAAGAAGAATTTCTGTTCGCTTGATACTGCTTTTACTTATATCTAAACCAAAGATGTTGTCTTTGAATATTTGATAAAATGTTTTCTCTGTTTCTGCTTTCAACTTATTCGCAATCGTAAAAAGGAAAGCACCGCAACCGCAAGCAATGTCTGCGGCTAAAACATTTTGATGTGGCTTCTCAATTTTATTCAATGAGTGTTCTACTATGAAATTCTTAATGTAGTTCGGTGTGTAAACTGCTCCGTTAATTACTACTTCTCCTATTGGAATTGCTAATTCAAATGCTTCAATCAAATCGTCAAAAGTGAATTTGAAGCTTGCGTAAACAAGATACTTTCTCAATGGAGAATCTTCTAAAATCAATAGTGATTTAATCAAAGCATTGTTTTTTACTTTGATTGAATTTGATTTGATGAATACAGAAACAATAATTTTATTCAAAGAAGTTTCATCTTCCTTGAATTGGTTTATGATGTGTTTAAATTCCTTTTGCATTGTTTCAGTTAATTAAGAATTTCAATTCTATTTACATTTCTTCCTCTGTTTCTGAAAAATACTTTCTCTGCATCAGTCAAATTATAAAACTGATAACACAATTCGTCCAACAAATTCCATTGGGTTAAAAGCAATCCTTCAATAGTCCTCTTTTGAGAGGGAGAAGAAGTTCTATATCTGTTTTGCAATTCGCCAATTCGTTTTGCAACTCCTGCCAACTTTGCTTTTAGTTTCGCATTGTCAGTGAAGTTTTGAAAAGGAAACGGAACGGGTTCAAGAAATTGTTTATTGAATTTGAAATATCCGTTTGTCTGTGGATTTGCGATTGACCTTGCTAATACTGAATAGATAGTTGAGTTGATAATTGCTGATAAGGCATACAAAGTGACTTCATCTTTTTCGGGTGTGTCAATAAAAAACACATTGGCATTATCACAATAAGTTTTATCTGAAAAAGTAAGTGAAGCAAAGGTGTCCAATGCTGTCATTGGAACTAATAGTTTCGGATAAGTTGCTCCGTGATTTTGCACCCGTGTATAAAGATGCCATCTCTTTGCTTCCTCCCAGGTTTCTACATTTTTTTGAATCGTGTTTTTGTTTCTTGAAAGATAATCTACTGCTAACGGAAATCTTTTTTTGAAATCAGAAAAGGGAATTTCTGTTACAGTTCCTTTGACAACATCATAAGGAAAAATTACAAAAACATCTGCGTTGTCGTTTCTGTATGAATAAAAATTTTCATTGCAAATAAGCGGTCTGCAAGCGGCTAATTCAATTTCAAAATCATTTTCAATATGTGATTTACCTCTGATAATTCCTTTCTTAACTGAAACAGGTCTTATATGATATGCTTTGTCCCAAAGAACCTGAATTCCAACTCTGACTTTTGCATAATCGCCTAAACATCCAAACTGCAAAAGTTTTGTTTTGATTTCAATTAGTTCGTTGTCGTCAAAGCTCCACGGGTTTGCATTGACTGCTGTTGCAGGAAGAATAGAATATTGCTCGGGTGCAATATCAGGCGTTTGTGTTTCTCTTAATTGCGAAGCAAGTGTTTCAACATTGCCTTTGAAAAGTTGGAAGCTGAAATTTTCTGGAGAAGATTTGTCAAGCAACAACAAAGCAACATAAGTAATTCTGTCTTTGAAAATTGATGTTGTTTCAAAATCAATAACAGATGAAAGATAATTTGCTGTTGTAATTATCTCTCTGATTTTTTTGCCGTATTCAGTTTTGAAAAATCTTTTCTGAACAATAAAACCAAGTCGTCCTGTGGGATTCAGCAAACCAATTGCTCTTTCAATAAAAGGAATTGCCAAATCAATTTTACCATTCTTTGAAGAAGGAAATTTTTCCTTGATGTATTGGTGCATGTAAGGCAAATCCACATTGTAGTTTTTCACTTCCACGTAAGGTGGATTTCCAATAATGAAATCAAAGCCGCCTTTCTGTTCAAAGATTTCAGCAAAACCATATTCACCATTCCAGTCAAAAATATTTGTCTTTAAAAGTTCGTCTTCGTTTTTTTCAAGCAAAGGGAAAATTTCTAAAATGTCTGATTCAACTAAAGAGTTTCCGCAACGGATATTATTTCCAATTCCGTTTAAAATTTTGTTGCCGAAAATTCCAATCTCATTGTATGATTCAAGATATTCGGAAGCATCAACAATTTTTAAAGACAAAGACATTTTCGCAACTTCAACAGCTTCGGGGTCTATATCAACTCCGAAAATGCAATTGTCCATGATTGCCTTTTTGCCCAACAGGTTTACAATTACATCTGTTTTTGTAACAACAAAATATTGTTTGAAGTTGGGATGATTAGAAGCAATAAATAATTCTCTGAAAACTTCTTCAATGTAATCGTATGCCTCAATCGCAAACACACCGCTCCCACAAGCAATGTCTAAAATCTTTTGAGAGAAAATATTTTCAATTCCTAAATCTTGAAGTTTGCTTTTCGGAATAGTTCGTCTGATAATTTCCTGAACGATGTATTGAGGAGTGCTGACAGCACCTTTGGTTTTCAAATACTCACTCTTGATTTCGTCTTTTACTTCTTCGCCATCAATCAAAAGTTTTTTAGAAAGAAATATTTCATAAATATCACTCAACAGCTTTGTTGGTATTACATCAAAACGATATGGTGAAGGGTAATAAAGATATTGAAGCAATGAATCAAAAACCTCGTTAGAAATTTTGATTTCATGAATTTCATTTATTCGGTCAAACAAAGGACCATCATAGTGCTCATAGAATTCAAAGTAAGATGAGTTTTTGAAAGCATTCCAAAAACCTTTTTCACGGAATGAAAGCAGTAAACCTTCTTCCTCAATCTTTCTTGCTTCACAAACACGAACGAACAAAACACGATTGATAATGATTTGAACAATGTAACTAAGGTTTGCGGAATTGTCTCCTATGTATTCAGGATTGTTATTGTAAATATCTTCCGCTAATGCTAATCGGAAATCAGATAATTGTTGAGCAAACTTTAAGTCGGGTGTAATTTTCTCAATGTATTTATTGCCCTGAAGCGAAGTTGAATAAATCTCATTGAGTTTGCCTTTATAAATATTCTCTTTGAGAAGATGCGTTTCTAAAACATCGTAGTTGGCAATGTAATCATCAATGCCAAAATACACTCTGCCCAATGTTGTGTCTTGTCCTTGCTCTGGTGTGTATGTGCAATCGTAGATTGCAAACTCTTCAAAGTTTGAAATGAAAGCACACGGAGCTAAGATTGACCAGCCATAAGATTTGATTTGAAATGCTGCTTCTAAATCGTTAAGAATTTTTACTGAAATATCTTTTGCATCAAGAAATGTCAATTTCTGTTTTGCAATTCTGAAAGTATAATCGGGGCGTGTGTTTTGTGAACCGATTTCTTTTAGTTTTTCTTTCTCTGCTTTTGATAAAACTTTCTCTTGGAGAATTTGAGAAGTATCTCTTACATCCCAATCAAATATTGCCAACAGTTCATTCAGCCAGGTTCTAATTGTCTCCTCTGAAGTCAAATCAAGTTTGCCTTGCTTTTTGAACTTATTGTATTCTGCAATGAGTTCTGTCAATCTTTGTTTCCGTTGTACCGAACTCATTTAGATTTTCTTTTTTAAATATTCAACTTTTTCTTCCGCTACTCTCAATGTATCCAGGTCGGCACCTTCTTCAATTATTTTATAAGCAAATTGATCACTGAGCATTTCTTTTATAAGTTGTTTTTCATTGACTTTAAAGAATTTTGCAATCTGCTTTATCTGCTCTTTTGTTGGCTGTCTTTCATTCCGTTCAATTTTACCAAGCAATGACGTGTCAATATTAATATTCCCTGCAACTTCCCTTAATGAAAGATTTGCATTCTCTCTTAATGTTCTTAACTGTTCGCCAATGGTTGTGATGCTCCTTTTAGATGCTGACATTTGGGACGTAATTTGTCCAAAGGTAATAAACGCAAATTTCATGGACGCATTTTGTCCACAACAAGTTATTAACAGACTACGTTTTATTGAAATTTGCCACTGGATGAAATCAATAAGTTGTGGGAACCGAAATTTATTCAGTGAATTTAGGGCATACATAATATTATTTTTCTCTAATTTCAATTCTTATGTTAGTCAAAACCTTTGGTAGTGCTGTTTACGGTGTAGAGGCTATCACAATTACCGTAGAAGTAAATGTGAGTAGTGGAAAATTTACTTCAATTGTTGGGCTAGCTGATAATGCGGTAAAGGAAAGCCTTGAGCGAATGGAAAGCGCAATAAAAACAAATGGCTATCATTTTCCAAGAACAAAAGTTGTTGTCAATTTAGCGCCTGCAGATATTAAGAAAAGCGGCACCGCCTTCGATCTTCCAATCGCAATGGGCACTTTGGGTGCAAGTGAACAACTTGAAAATCCTGAAAAGCTTACTGATTATGTGATTATGGGAGAACTTAGTTTAGATGGCACCGTTAGGCCTATAAAGGGAGCGCTGCCGATTGCGATACAGGCACGCAAAGAAAATTTTAAAGGACTAATTCTTCCAAAAGAAAACGCCAGGGAAGCGGCAATGGTGAATAAATTGAATGTATATGGAGTGGGACATATCAATGAAGTAATTGATTTTTTTATCGATGAAAATTCCATCAAACCAACTGTTGTAAACACTCGCGAAGAGTTCGCAAATGCTCAAAGCGATTTTGAAATTGATTTTTGTGATGTAAAAGGTCAGGAGAATATTAAGCGTGCATTGGAAATTGCAGCAGCAGGTGGTCACAATGCAATATTGATCGGGCCGCCGGGAGCGGGAAAAACCATGCTGGCAAAGCGGTTGCCCACTATATTGCCTCCGCTTACTTTGCAGGAAGCATTGGAGACAACAAAGATTCATAGTGTGGCAGGCAAGCTTCCAGAAAATGCAACACTTATTTCCAGGCGCCCTTTCCGTTCTCCTCACCATACTATTTCTGATGCAGGGTTAGTCGGCGGCGGTGGTATTCCTCAGCCCGGAGAAATTTCATTGGCGCATAATGGCGTTTTGTTCTTAGATGAATTACCGGAATTTAAAAGAACAGTTTTGGAAGTGATGAGACAGCCGATGGAAGAAAGAAAGATTATTATTTCCAGGGCAAAAGTTGCTTTGGAATTTCCTGCGAGTTTTATGCTTATAGCTTCTATGAATCCCTGCCCGTGCGGTTATTATAATCACCCTGAAAAAGAATGTACCTGCCCGCCGGGAGGGGTACAAAAATACCTGAACAAAATTTCAGGGCCACTACTTGATAGAATTGATCTGCATGTTGAAGTGACCCCTGTTGCCTTTAACGAACTTTCATCAACACAAAATTTTGAAAAAAGCGAAAGCATTAGGGCAAGAGTTATCAAGGCCACTGAAAGACAGGCGGAACGTTTTAAAAACAATCCGGGTGTTTACTCTAATGCCCAAATGAGCAGTAAAATGCTTAAGGAAATTTGTGTGATTACACAGGTTGGTTCCAATCTCTTAAAGATCGCGATGGAGCGGTTAAATCTTTCAGCACGTGCATATGATAGAATTTTAAAAGTAAGCAGAACAATAGCAGACCTCGCTGGAAGTGATGATATTAAACCGGAGCATCTTGCTGAAGCGATCCAATACAGAAGCCTTGACAGGGAAGGATGGGCGGGATGAGACACCTCTAACCCCTAAAAGGAGAATAAGGACGTGACATATCTCCATGTATTAAGTGATTGCATTCCCGTTTAGACAATAAGTAAACTTTTTATTTCCTTTTAGGGTTGGGGGTTTAAATTTGCCCAATGAAATTATTACTCTCGTATTTAAAACCATACAAATGGCTGATGGCCCTCGCACTTGGGCTTGCTGCAATTAACCAGGTGTTTTCAATGTTTGACCCTTTGATATTTGGTAAAATGTATGATAAGTTTGTACTTCATCCTCACGTTGGGAACAAAACACAATCGACATACTTAAATGGCATAATGGTTTATTTGGGAATGCTTATTGGCGTTGCGATGATATCCCGTATTGCCAAAGCATTCCAGGATTATTTTGGGAATGTGATCGTACAAAAATTTGGCGCAAGCCTCTTCACTGACGGGCTAAGGCATTCCATGAAACTACCTTACCAGGATTTTGAAGATCAGCGAAGTGGGGAAACTTTATCCATCCTTTCCAAAGTAAGATCTGATACTGAAAAGTTCATCGTTAATTTCATTAATATCATCTTTGGTATTTTAGTTGGAATTATTTTCGTAACAGCTTATTCTTTCTCATTGCATTGGTCTATAATGCCGGTATATGTGCTGGGAATAATTTTACTTTCTACACTCACGAGTATCCTTAGCCGCAAAATTAAGGTTATACAAAAAAGTATCGTATCAGAAACCAATGCTTTAGCAGGTACTACCACAGAATCGTTGAGAAATATTGAGCTTGTAAAAAGCCTGGGGTTAACCGAGCAGGAAGTAAACAGGCTTAACGCCAATACCTATAAAATACTTGGGCTCGAATTAAAAAAAGTTAAAAGCATAAGAAGCCTAAGCTTTATCCAGGGAACCTTTGTAAATTTTTTGAGGCAGGTAATTATGTTCATGCTGCTCTGGCTTGTTTTTAGGGATATGATAACTCCCGGGCAGGTACTAACCCTTACATTTTATTCCTTTTTCATCTTTGGCCCTCTGCAGGAAATTGGAAACATTATTATTTCTTACCGGGAAGCAGAAGCTTCACTGAATAATTTCCATACGCTTATGAGCAAGTCTCCTGAAATAAAACCATTGAAGCCGGCAACGCCAAGCAATATTGAAGAACTTGAATTCCTTAATGTAAAATTTAAACATCAATCTGCCCAACATCCTGCTCTGGTGGATATAAGTTTTGACGTAAAAAAAGGGGAGACTATTGCTTTTGTTGGCCCTTCAGGTTCCGGTAAAACTACATTGGTTAAATTACTGGTAGGTTTATACATTCCACAGCAGGGCACTATTCAATATAATAATGTTGATCGCGAGGATATTGATTTCGATGTACTCAGAACACAGATCGGTTTTGTAACCCAGGATACACAACTGTTTGCCGGAACGATAAAAGAAAACTTGCTCTTCGTAAATCCTTCTGCTACCGATGAAGAAATTCTTGACGTATTGAAGAAGGCTTCCTGTAACACTTTACTTGCCCGTGCTGATAAAGGCCTTGATACTTTAATAGGTGAAGGTGGCGTAAAGGTTTCCGGTGGCGAAAAACAGCGGCTGTCCATTGCAAGAGCATTGCTTCGTCATCCGCATTTATTGATTTTTGATGAAGCTACCTCTTCATTGGATTCATTAACAGAAGAAGAAATTACTAATACTATTAAAGAGGTATCATCGCAAGATGAGCAGATAACAGTTTTAATTGCTCATCGCTTAAGTACCATTATGCACGCGGATAGAATTTATGTTTTGGAAAAAGGCGAAGTAGTAGAAACAGGAACACATGAAGACCTGGTATCGCAAATGGGCTTGTATTATGCAATGTGGCGCCAGCAAATAGGTGAAAGGAAAAAATTGACAGCAGTAGTACAACCGGTTTTGAATTAAAAGAATTTTCAATTAGCTGATTAGCCAATTAGCTAATTAGCTAATTGAATACCTTCGCGAAATGATTCAAGCGGAAAAGAAACCCAAACCAAATTTTTTTTGGAGTGTGATTACAATGCGATGCCCAAGATGCAGAAGAGGGGATATGTTTAAGAATTCTAATCCATTTAAAAAGCTTAGTCTTTCATACATTCTTAATATGTATGACACTTGCCCGGTGTGCAGGCAAAAATTTGATCTCGAGCCCGGCTTCTGGTATGGCACAGGCTACGTGAGTTATGGCTTAGCCGTACTAATTTCAGGTTTCACTTTTATAGCGTGGTGGATTATTATAGGCATATCTACTGATGATAACAGAATATTTGGCTGGCTTATATTCAATTCAATTTTATTAGTAATTATTCAGCCGTGGCTTATGCGCTTTAGCAGGGTGATCTATCTCCTGTTTTTTGTAAAATATAATGAGAACTATGATACAGAAGATACGATTGTTTTTGACCAATAAGCCAATTTTCTGCGACGCTAAAATTCTTTGGATACGGTCACTATTTCAAATTTTTCCTTTTCCTTTCTCTAATAAAATTAACCTGCAATTATTTTTTAATTATTAGGATTTACTGTAGAAGTTTTCTTTCCAATACCGCTGAATATTTTATATATCGCGGTTAAAATAAAAATGCCACCAAGTACTACAACTATTGATGAGCCCGCAGGAAAATCATAATGAAATGAAAAATTCAATCCAAAAAAACTTCCTAAAATACTTATCAGTAATGAAATGACCAATACCCCGGTTTTATTTTTTGTGATCATAATGGCACATACTGCCGGAATGATGAGATAGGAAAAAACAGGAATCACGCCATTTATCTTTACTGCGAAAACAATCGCCAGGCCTATAGAAATATAAAAAAGAAAATTCCAGATATTGAAAATCCCCACAAGATGATTAATGCCGTTCTCAAATGATTCGGTGAGCCCGAAAAATTTCCTGAAAAATATTACCTGCACCAGTAAAATAACGCCGAAAACAATACCAACTAATCTTATTTGTTCCCAGCTTACCGATAAAATATTTCCAAATAAAACTTCCTGTATGTCAGAATCGCCATGAGCAGTCTTTGAAATAAATAACACTGTTAATGCAGATGCAAAGGCGTATAATATTCCTATGATAGCTTCCTGTTTTAAACGCTTATCCCGGATATTTATAAACGACATTAGTAGAGCCCCCGTTAATGTAAATATCAAAGGAATAGAGGTAAGGCCTGTACCAATAAATGCAGCAAAAGCCACCCCTAAAGAAGATATTTGGCCTAACGCAAGGTCAACAAATACAATCCCCCTGCCCACAACATGCACACCTAAATAAGATAATAATATTCCTGTAATAATAGCAGCGGTAAAAGCCTGGACTATAAAGGGCAGTTGAAACATTTCAAACATATCGGCTAAATTTTATGATCAATTATAATTTATTTCAATACTGCTGTTAACAGGGCAATGTCATAATCAAACAAATCAAAATAATTTTTCACAGCAGGAAATGCATTGGTAGAAGTTGCCAGTGTTAATTCCTTTACACCAGTTTGCTTTGAAACTACATCTGAAGAAGAAGTAGTGAAATATGGCGAGGAAATAATAACTTTTATACTGTTTGATTTTACTTCATTTATTACTTTCACTAATTGGGAGGGTGACGGCGGAATGCCTGGCTTCGGCTCCATAAAATCAACGATCTGCAAACCAAATCTTCTTTCGAAATATACCCATTCGTTGTGATAAGCAATAACCTTTGATCCTTTAAAGGGAGCCATTTTAGCTTGCCATTCCACCATTTTGGTTTCTATTTTACTAAAGAAATTATGAAGATTTGTTTCATAGAATGTTTTATCAGAAGGGTCTAATCTTTCTAATCCATTAGCAATATTTCTTGCAATTACTTTTCCATTCAATGGGTCGAGCCAATAATGCGGATTACCATAAATATGAATATCTCCCTCACCTCTATTGGAAGAAGAGGGCACCTGCAACAAGCCTACTCCTTCAGATGCATCAACATATCCCGGTGAACCTTTTTGAATTTTCGAATTCCTTGAACTTGAAAGTAATTGAGGTGACCATCCGGTTTCAAGATCAAGGCCAACTGTTACGAACATATCTGCATTTGATAAGCTAATAATGTAACTGGGCTTGGGATCTACAAAGTGAGGGTTCTGGTAGCCCGTAGCAATTGATGTAACCAATACTTTATTTCCACCAATCATTTCGGTTATACTTTTCATATCTGTTGTAGTTGTAACAACTTTTATGGCGCCGGCGTTTGCCAGGTGAAACATATTTAGTAAGCAACTAATAAACACAATTGATTTTATTTTCATGATTTTATTTTACCTTTTAATAAATTTTTTGTCAATTAATATTGATGTGCACCATGCGCTCCAATGACGAAAATCCAGCGCAACCAAGCCTGGTTATAATTTGGTTCAACATTTATACTTGTATGTTTTCCTTCTATTTCTATCTTTTGAAATTCAGTTGTATACCATCCTGCAGTTATTGAATAAGCCTGTTCTATTATATCATTGTTATAAGGCCTTTGAGCATAATCATAACGGCCTGTGAGAAACCACCTTTTAGCAACCTGATCCTCAACAAAGGAATATAACCCAAAAGAATTATGTGCATTAGCTGACGAATAATTTGCATTACTGTAAAAAAATTCACTTTGCCATGTAAGTGATTTGTAAGTATTCAACTGAACCGGCTTCCATTTATAAGTAAAGTCAACCGCGCCTATGTTCGTATTCTTTGAAGAATCGTTAGGTCCTGTAATGCCCGTCAATCCTAACTCCAGTGTAGCATTATCGCTAAGTGTGAAGAAATTTTTTAAATGACCCAAATAAATAAAACGGTTGTTATCGCCCCTGTAAAAAGTTGGTGACTCAGAAGCGGCGGCAGTTGCCTGGAAAACAAGTTCCTGGTAAAAAGATTTCGCGGGCGTCAACCAGCTTAATGAGGCGCCTTCATCATTAAAGCCCTCTTCGCCAAAATAATTCACGTAAGCATTGGGCAAATCAATAAACGGTAAAGCATGTGGATGAATAGGATTTATACGCCCGATCGCTTCTCTGAATTTCCCAACTTTTAATTGAAGTTTTGCAGGAAGGGAAAGTGTAGTAAGATAACCTTCTTCCACTTCAATACCATATTTGTGTGTGATTGGATCTCTTGATAAAGAAAGAAAAAAATCTGCCCGTATATATGGATCAACAATAGATTGAAGCGATACTTCAGTTTCATCAAGATAAGCATCCAAGTTTTTTTTACCACTGCTCAGGTATGATGATCTGAAATCCGCTACCACACCAATATCAGGATTAGCAGAAATAGCAGAACGTGTTGTTTGAGGGGCAGGTTGTTGATCTGTAGTAAGCATTTGCGCTTCTATTTGCTTAAGCAAAATAGAATCAGCAGCAGTGCTATCTGCAGGGACTTGCGAAAATAATTGCAGGCTTAGAAATAATGCAGGCAATGAAAAAAAATATATTTTAATCATTATTTTCTATTTGAAACATAGTTGCGAATGTAATTACAAATGGATAAATTTCAATAATTTTTGAATGATATAGTCACGTCAAAGTCTTTATTAAAAGACATTCAGCAACCCTTCATCCTTCATCTCATAATCATGAAATAATTCCATGAGTAATTAGTTTCCCTATTTGAAATTTAAAGGCACATTTATTTTAAAACTCACATTGCTACCCATATTATAAATACCATCATGGCCGGTAAAGTTGCCAGGATAATCTTCAAAATATTTTAACCTGTTCAGGTGAGATTGATAGGCAACATTAAAAATATTATCCGCAATAATATTTAAGGTTAATATCGTATTGCCTTTTTTATTTACTAAGTCCGTGCCAACACCTGCATTAAATAATTGATACCCGGAAGTCGGCGTTTCAGTATTATTTTCGAGATAAGCCCTGTTTTGTTTTGCATAGTATTCCATTTGAACTTTTACAAATCCGTTTGCGAAATGATTTCCGATTTTTTTTATATTGGCTCTTAACTCGGAGAAAGTATGCAGTGGTGGAATGAAAGGTAAATACTTAGCACTGTCAGATAATTTAGGCTGGCCGTTAATGCCTTTGTTTACAGCATATACCACAGAAAGTGAATTTTCAAAATGTAACCAATCCAATGGATGCGGATGTATATCTATAGAAAATTCTCCTCCATATAAATTGGCCTTTGCCGACAGGTATTTAAAAGTTTGATTACCGGGTACAATCACTGAATCTGTACCGTTGCGGCCAATAAGTTTTTGATTATAGATATAATTTCTAATATCGTTATTGAAAACTTCCGCATTAATAGTTACATGTTTCGAATTGTAGGTGACACCAAGATCTTCCTGCAGATTGAATTCCGGTTTGAAATTCACATTTCCAATCTGGTAAGCATTCGTACCAGGATGAACACCGTTTGAAGATATCTCTGAAACATTTGGCGCCCTGAAACCTCTTCCAATATTAGCCTTCAGGCTAAATGCATCACTGAACCGGTACGATAATCCGGCACTGCCACTTGCACCGGAGAACGTATGCTTGTATTTACTGAAAGGGTTATAAGCTCCTGATGTGTCGCTTCCATACACAGGTTTATCAAAACCGGTAACAGGATCGGGCGAAGTATATAAAGCATCGTTGTTAAAGTTTCGTACGTCATACCTCAAGCCACCGGCAAGTTCAAGTTTACCAATAGATTTTTTTATAAAAAGAAAAGGGCCTATATCAAACTGATGATAAGAAGGAATAAGAAATTCAGTTCCGTTATCTACCTTGTTACTTTGGTATAATCCATTTAATCCGGCAGTTATACTTAAGCCGTTATATTCCTGAAAATAATATTTCAAATCATAACTATAAGTATTTAATTGAAGGAAAAGGCCAGGCACATTTACTTCCGGATGACTAAACTCACGACGTAAGCTTCTTTGAAAAGCAAGATTTACAGCTAACCTTCCGCTACCCAATGAAAAACTATTACTGCTATAAATTCTATAATGTTGTACATGTTGATGCAGTTTGGAAATCATGTAAGCAGAAAGTTCTGCATCACTTACAATCGGCCTGAATGTGTCATCTTCTGTTATTTGTTTTGTGAATTTTCTGGTTGCTGAATCCCGGCTTCCATCAGGTATCTCTTGCAAATCATCGAACATCGAAAGCCCTAGATGACTGTAACCCCATTTCCGGCTGATACCAAATATTGCAGAAGCATCCGTTTCAGCAAATCCTGTATTATAAACCCGGCCATCATATTTATTCTTGTAATTCGTTGCCAGCTTGTGAGTAAAAGTCCCGCCCCAGGAAAAACCATTAGTGTTTCCTGCAATACTTGCCGAATTTTCTATAAGATGGTTATTGGTTTGATATTCATTTAAAATATTACCGGTTATTTTGCCATCAGGCGGTGGATTAGAAGGTAGCAGGTTAACTACACCGGCAACTGCATCTGAGCCATAAATAAGACTGGCAGGGCCTTTTACAACTTCAATTTTATCAACTGTATTTTGATCTACTTCTATTCCATGCTCATCACCCCATTGCTGCCCTTCCTGTCTTACACCATCGTACAAAGTAAGTATGCGATTAAAGCCAAGGCCCCTGATAAATGGTTTTGACACGTTAGGGCCCGTAGTAACAGCATTGATGCCAGGTACTTTTGAAATAGCATCTATCACATTAGTGCTAAGATTTTGTTGCAGGTATTGTTTACTTATAGAAGTAATGGGAATAGGATTTCGCCTTATTGAAGTTGCCTTTGAAGAACCCGTTACCACAATTTCATTTTCTTCGGTAATGGAAATATCCAATGCGTAATTTTCTTCAATATTTTTATTGAATGAAATATTTTTTAAGGTTGACTTATACCCAACATATCTAATTTCTGCCAGGTAGGTTCCATATGGAATATTATTTATTTGGAAATGACCGGCGTTATTTGCAACACCTCCTTTTTTAAGATCAGCAATATAAATAGTTGCACCTGCAAGTGGTGAATTTGTTGTGGTTGCTGTAATGTTACCTGAAAATGAAAACTTTTCCTGGTTCTTTTGTGCTTTTAATTGAACACATAAAAAGATGGCTAAGAAAAATAATGCGACGTATTTATTATTCATTTGACTTTGAAATAAAAATGAGGAAATAATTTAAATCTTAAGACTTAAATAGTTTTAAAAGCAAACGGGGCAATTGTATGTTGAATAAAACAACCAAGAAATCTGCAAAGACAGTTAAGCTAAAGAAGGAGGCCCTCTTAACTCAAAGAAGAAATGATTAATGACATGAAATGTGGGTACAGTCTCTGCTTTCCGAAGTGGGTAGATTTCGGGGATCTCGACGGAAATCGACTGATGTTGAAAAGTGAAAGGAGATGTAACAACAAGATTATCGCATCGACAATTATAACCTGCAACAGATACAATAGGAGTTTTTGAAGTCTTCGTATTATTTACGTTAGCATCTTTGTGATTCGCAAAAACGAAGTGAAGAACTTTTGTTGGCGTGATGCTAAGAGCAAAAATCAACAGAAGGCTAAAAGCAAATAATTTTCTTATGTAAATATTTTGTCGCAAATAAATTTTTGATACAGTGTTGCAAATATATATTAAAAGTCGAATAGAATTACTTTTCCTAAATTTTTTTGATGTAAATTCTTCTCATTAATTAATTTTTAAAAAATAATGTTATGCCAATCGTTAAAGTAATTGAAGTCATCGCATCTTCAGAAAAGAGTTTTGATGATGCAATTCAAAATTGTGTTGATGAAGTTTCAAAAACAGTAAAAAATATTGACTCTGTCTATGTAAAAGATTTTAAAGTCCATGTTGATGGCAGTAAAATCAAATCTTATGGAGTTATATGTAAAGTATCTTTCAGAGTAAAAGGGAAAGATATCACCTAAGCGTTATAATTAATTTGTAAGATTAAAAGGGAGCTGAAACTCCCTTTTAATTTTTATTTGAACCCATAAATTCCATTATTTTGATCTACTATTAGTTGTTTGCCACCTGCACTGCAGTGCCATAACATAGTACTTCCGTTACCCCGTTCATTACTTCATTTGCATCATATCTCATATTTATTATCGCATTGGCGCCTTTATCATTTGCATGTTGTATCATATGATGATACGCTTCTAATCTTGTTTTTTCGCAAAGGTCTACGTAAATAGAGATTGTTCCTCCAAGTAATGTTTGCAACCCACCGGCAATATTTCCAAAAAGGCTACGCGATCTTACAGTTATTCCCCTTACAATACCGAGGTGTTTTGTGATATGATACCCTTCAAGCTGGTTACTCGCTGTTATAAGTTGTTCGTCTACCATAATTTTTTTATTAATATCTTTCAAAATTAACATACTTTTTCCGGAAGCATTTTATTAGCATCGTTTTTGTTTATTTGTTGTTCGTAATTTGCGCCCTTTCGTTTTTTTATTCAAATTCTTCATATTCAAACAATGTTACAAACTGCAGAGGATATTCGCCTGCTCAATGAAAAGATTAATCATTCAGCAACATTTATTGATAAAATTCATGCTGAAATAGGGAAGGTAATTGTTGGGCAAAACCACATGGTGGAGCGGCTGTTAATTGGCCTTTTAAGTAATGGCCATATTTTACTGGAAGGGGTTCCAGGCCTTGCAAAAACACTTTCAATAAAATCATTGGCAAGCACGATAAATGCCCAATTTAGCCGAATACAGTTTACTCCCGATCTTCTTCCTGCCGATGTTATTGGAACTATGATCTATAACCAACAGAAGAATGAGTTTATGGTTCGTAAAGGCCCCATATTTGCCAACTTTATATTAGCAGATGAAATTAACAGGGCACCGGCAAAAGTACAAAGCGCTTTACTGGAAGCAATGCAGGAAAGGCAAGTCACCATTGGCAATCATTCATATCCTCTTGATGAACCTTTTTTGGTTTTGGCAACCCAGAACCCAATTGAGCAGGAAGGCACTTATCCATTACCGGAAGCACAGGTGGACAGGTTTATGCTAAAAGTAATTATTGATTATCCTACCAAAACTGAAGAGCAATCTATAATACGGCAAAATGTGCAGGGCTTGCAACAGGTGCGTTTAAATCCAGTTGTATCAACACATGAAGTGTTAAGCGCCAGAGAATTGGTTAGGCAGGTTTACATGGATGAAAAAGTGGAGCAATATATTATTGATATTGTATTCGCAACCCGCTATCCTGATCAATACAATCTTTCAAAGCTTAAACCTTTAATTTCTTTTGGAGGTTCACCCAGGGCGAGCATTAATCTTGCGCTTGCTTCTAAAGCTTATGCCTACCTTAATAGACGTGGTTATGTAATTCCTGAAGATGTAAGAAACATTTGCAAAGATGTTTTACGCCACCGTATTGGCCTTACTTACGAGGCAGAGGCAGAAAATGTAAATGTAGAAATGATAATAATGGAAATATTAAAAGTGGTTAATGTGCCGTAGTCAAATCGCCAATGGTGTGTAAATCAATGGCCGATAAGTCAATTCCCAATAGCCAATAACTAATGACCAATGACCGTAACAAGTATCAGGTATCAAATAAATGCTCACAACCGCCGAAATAGTTAAAAAAGTAAAAGAACTGGAGATCATCAGTAAGAAGATTACCACCCATCTTTTTACAGGAGAGTATCATTCTGCATTTAAAGGAAAGGGCATGAGCTTCCGGGAAGTTCGTGAATATTATCAGGGGGATGACGTGAGGTTTATTGACTGGAATGTGAGCGCCCGTTTTTCACATCCTTTTACCAAAGTTTTTGAAGAAGAAAGAGAGTTGACTGTGATCCTGTTAGTAGATGTAAGTGCCAGCGCCCTCTTTGGTACAGTGCATCAACGGAAAAGAGACATGATAACTGAAATAGGTGCAGTGCTCACTTTCAGTGCTATAAATAACAATGATAAAGTAGGCGTTATTTTTTTTAGCGACAAAGTTGAAAAATATATTCCGCCAAAGCAAGGCAAGCAACATGCGTTATATATTGTAAGAGAGCTTCTAACGGCGGAGCCTAAACGAACTGGTACAAATATGAATGTAGCATTGAATTTTTTCTCCAGGTCTCACAGGCAAAAAAGCATTGCCTTTATAATGAGCGATTTTATAGATGAAAAGTATGAAGATAAATTGCGTGTAATGGGAAGCCGTCATGATGTAATAGGCCTTAAAATTTATGATAAGATGGATATTATACTGCCCGATATTGGAATGTTGAAGGTGGAAGATTTGGAAAGTGGAAAAACGCAGTGGCTGAATACATCAGATGCCATGGTACGACATAATTACCAGCAAAATTTCATGCAACACAGTGCACAATGCAAAACCATTTTTAAAAAATCAGGGGCCGATCTGCTGCACATCCGCACCGATGAGGATTATGTAAAAATTTTGCAACAGTTTTTTTTAAGAAGAAAATAAAGAGAAGGGTTTGAGCAAACGAGTTTATCATACACGGCTGGCTTTCATGTTTTTTTTTGTAGTGTGCCTGTTTTCTGTACAATGCATAATTGCACAGTTGCCAACTGTAAAAACATCGGTAGATAAAAAAAATATTTTAATAGGTGAGCAATTTCAATATAAAGTTGAAACTTCCATGCCTGATAATTCTTTCAGGCTCACCTGGTTTTCACTACCGGATAGTTTTGGAAATTTTGTTGTAGTAAGTAAAAATAAAATTGATTCCACAGTTGCGAACGGTAACCTGCTATTCAGCCAGGAATTAACCCTTACAAGTTTCGATTCGGGTAATAGGATAATTCCTCCCCTTACACTCACAGCTGAACCGTTAGATGCTGATTCTTCTTACAGTCTTTCTACGGATACCATTCCAATCAATGTTTCATTTTCTCCATTGGATAGTGCTAAAACATTTCATGATATTAAAAATATTATCGATGTTAAAAAAGAACTGCCCTGGTGGATATGGCTGTTATTGGGTATTGGGATTTTAGTTATTATATTTTTAATTATTTTTCTCGTAAAGGTTTTTAGAAAAAAAGAAAAGCCCATCGACCTCTTTGACGCGAAACTTAGCCCGTTTGATGAAGCAATGCAAACGCTAAACGATTTGGAAAAAGAGCAGCTTCTGCAAAAGAATGAAGTAAAGGGATATCATACAAGGCTTTCCGAAATTTTTAAACGCTACATTACAAGAAAAACAAACATTTATAAACTACACCTTACCTCAGATGAAATGCTTATGGAGCTTAACGAATACGGCCTGAAAAAAGATGTGCTTTCTGCTTTCGCAAATTGCCTGCGTATGAATAGTGCCGTAAAATTTGCGAAGTATATTCCTCCTCACATCGAAAGTGAAGAAAGTTTAATTCAAACAAAAGAAATGATCAAGCAAATTAATAATCATCTAAACATGAAAACCGAAAATGCTGGTTGATTATTTCAACAATATAACCTTTGAACAACCGTTTTTTTTCGCCTTGTTTGCAATAATCCCGGTTCTTATTTTTTGGAAGTTTACCAAAGGAAAAAAACAAACGGCTGCCATACCTGTATCAACTATTAAAGGGTTGGCAAAATCGGGATCATTTAAAAATTCATTTTACAACATTCCCTTTATTTTAAGATTGCTGGCCCTGAGCTGTATAATTATGGCACTCGCAAGGCCTCAAACCAGGTTTGACGAGCAACTATCGGAAGGCGAAGGTGTTGATATTATTTTAAGCATTGATGTAAGCGGTAGTATGACGGCTCAGGATTTTACGCCAAACAGGATGGAGGCTGCAAAAAAAGTTGCCGGGGATTTTGTGGACCATCGCACAACAGATAGAATTGGAATTGTAATATTTTCAGGAGAAAGCTTTACACAATGCCCACTTACTACAGATCATTATGTTTTAAAAAGCCAGATTGAGCAAATACGAAATGGCTTACTGGAAGATGGAACCGCTATAGGTTCCGGCTTGGCGACAAGTGTTGATCGATTAAGAAGCAGCAAAGCAAAAAGCAAAGTTGTTATTTTGCTGACTGATGGTATCAATAATGGCGGGCTTATTGATCCCGCAACCGCTAAGGAGATTGCAAAAACTTTTAAAGTAAAAGTATACACAATCGGCGTAGGCACTGATGGTTTTGCTGCAACACCAGTTAACACTCCTATGGGTATTGTGATGCAAAATGAAAAAGTAGCAATAGATGAAAAGCTGCTTAAAAATATTGCTGATGAAACTGGTGGAAAATATTTCAGGGCTACTGATAATAAAAGCCTGGAAAATATCTATAATGAAATAGATCATCTTGAAAAATCAAAAGTTGAGATCACAACTTTTCATCGCTCCACAGAGAAGTTCTATCCATTCATATTTGCCGCCATGGCATTATTACTACTTGAAATACTTTTAAGATATACAGTATTTAGAAAGTTTCCATAAAACCAAAGTATATGCTAAACTGTATATCTCCTAAATTGCATTTATGAACGGACAAGTTTATAAATCAACAGGTAGCTGGTATCTGGTAAAAAATAAATACGGAGAAGAGTTCAATGCACGCATAAAAGGAAAATTTAAAATTGATGATATAACATCCACTAATCCTTTGGCAGTAGGAGATGAAGTTTTTTTTGAAAAGGAAGATACTGAAGAAGGGAGCGTAGTTATATCTGAAATTCATCAAAGAAAAAACTATATCACAAGGCAGTCGCCACATAATAAGCACCAGCACCATATTATTGCCTCCAATCTCGATCAGAGCCTGCTTTTTGCAACTCTTAAAGACCCAAAAACATCACGCGGATTTATAGATAGGTTTCTTGTTGCCTCCGAAGCATATCATGTGCCTGCGATAATTGTGTTTAATAAAACTGATCTCTATAAAAAAAAAGAGATGGAAAAACTTGAACAGCTCACATACGAATACGAACAGGTTGGCTATAAAGTTTTATCAATGAGCCTCTCTGAAAAAACGGGAATAGAACAGGTAACTGATCTTTTAAAAAACAAAACGTCTTTACTAAGCGGCCACTCCGGTGTCGGAAAATCATCGTTCCTTAACAATATTTTTCCAGAAATTATTCTCAAGACACAGGATGTAAGTGGATGGAGCGGGAAAGGCCTTCATACAACTACATTCGCCGAAATGTATGACCTTCCCGGTGGAGGAAAAATTATTGATACGCCGGGCTTGCGTGAGTTTGCATTGATGGATTTTGAAAAGGAAGAATTATCCCACTATTTTCCTGAAATGAAAGAATTGATAAATGAATGCCGCTTTAATAATTGTATGCATATTGAAGAACCAGGATGTGCAGTAAAAAAAGCAGTAGAAGAGGGAAGAATTTCTGCGGAACGTTATATAAGTTACCTCGCAATTCTCGATTCAATTGAAAATAAGAAGTGGTGACGGCAGCCCACTGCCATATATCTTTTTACGGGTTGAAAGTCCCTAATAAAGCCTCTCCCGAAGGAATGACAAGGCGAACTTTACATTATTCAAGAGATTTCAATACGTGTTTTAAAATCATTTCCCCTCCCGTAAATGCATTCAAAAAGAAATTATTAAAGACTGCCTAAAAATAAAAAAGAAAGTGAACCCCACTTCCTTTTAAAATTTGTAAACGCATGTAACAGCTATGACCTAAGTTCCCCGCCTATGGCGGGGACAGGGGGCTTTAATAAGCATTCCTTTCCAAAAACTTTGCAACTTCCCTTACAGCCCTGTTTTCTTTAGCCATTGCTCTTGTACTATGTGGTAATATAGATACTCCATTGAAAGTATTATAATGAAGCGTAAGGAAGTGATTTTTATATTTAAAATCCCAGTCGAGTGTTTCGGCATCGTCAACCTGGTTTAAAAAGTTTACATGCAGACCTTCTGAAAGAATATCGGCAATTGAATAAAATTTTGAAACACCGCAGTTGTCGTCAATGACAGCTTCAGTACCTCCAAAATTTGTTTTTAAATGATAGCACATTGATTTGAGGTTTAAATAATGGTTGGATTAAAACGGATTATTAATTTCTTTACGATTTAAATTTCTTTGCTTTTCTTGCTGCTTTGATCGCATCCTTATCCCCTGATAAAATCTTTTCAGCACCCACATTTTTGCCATTCGTTGGGCAGCCATACTTTTCATTTTTCTTAAAAATAGAGCAGCCCGATAAAGCCGAAATACATACAAGTAAGATTAATAATTTTTTCATTTTACTTTTTATTGAATATATGACGCAAGTTTTCTCATATTAGTTTTCTCAATACGGTGTTAAGATTGGATTTTTTATTGTACTTACGTTTAAATATCAATCTCAGCCTTAAACCAGCCTGCATACATTACATAATTATCCGCGATTCGTGTTATCTCACCATCTATTAATTCCTGAGGGATATTTTTTATTTTTCGGGCGGGAACTCCCGCATAAATACTTCCCGGCTCTATCTCAGTATTTTCGAGAACAACAGCGCCAGCAGCAATAATGCAGTTACAGCCAATTTTGGTATTATCCATCACAATTGCACCCATGCCTACGAGTACATTATCATCTATAACGCATCCATGTACTATTGCATTGTGTCCTATGCTCACATTATTTCCAATTTTAGTCGAGGCTTTTTGGTAAGTACAATGGATCACAGCTCCATCCTGTACATTCACCTTATTACCCATGCGAATCGTATTTACATCACCGCGTATAACCGCATTAAACCATACGCTACAATCATCACCCATAATAATGTCACCGGCAAGTGTAGCATTTGGAGCTATATAACAATTGCGTCCCCATATTGGTTTTACTCCTTTTACTTCAAGAATTACAGACATAATTTTATTTTTTTGTTTACTGGCGATAATACTTTGGGCAACCCAGTTGTATCACTCACTTGTACTTTTGATTCTATGGTCAAATGTTTAAAAAACAGTTGTCCAAATAATTTAAACTCCGTCATATCTAAAAACTATTACTTACATTAATTAGTATACTAAATTCGTAAAAATTACTCATTTAGTATATACATTAACATCGTACATCCCACATCGTAAATCGCACATTATTGTGACCAGTCGTCAAATATTTCTTAACCACATCGGGCAAACATCCCCCGCACCTTTAGCCCTTGAAATTGTAAAAGCTAAAGGTTGCACGTTGTATGATATTAATAACAAAGAATACATTGATCTTATCGGGGGTATAAGTGTTTGCAATATTGGCCATGGCAATAAAAAAGTTATTGGAGCAATCAATAAACAAATAAATGATTACCTCCATGTAATGGTAAACGGTGAATTGGTTTTATCTCCGCAGACTGCTTATGCGAAATTACTGACAGATAATTTACCTTCTTCTCTCAATTCTGTTTTCTATACTGCTTCCGGCACGGAAGCTACGGAAGGTGCAATGAAGCTCGCAAAAAGGTATACAGGCAGAACGCAAATTGCCGCATTCAATAATAGTTACCATGGAAGCACACAAGGCTCTTTAAGTATAATGGGAGATGAATACTGGCGCAATTCGTTCCGTCCATTATTACCTGGTATTGCACATCTTGATTTTAATTCATTTGAAAGCCTGGAACAAATAACAAGCCAAACCGCTTGTGTAATTGCTGAAACAATACAGGCTGAGGCCGGAGTAATTATACCGGATAAAAAATGGATGCAGACACTCAGAGAAAAATGCGATGACACCGGTAGCTTATTGGTGCTCGATGAAATACAATGTGGCTTTGGAAGAAATGGAACATTATGGGCCTTTCAGCAATTTGATATTGTCCCGGATATATTACTGCTTGGTAAAGCACTGGGAGGAGGCATGCCTTTAGGCGCATTTATAGCAGATAAAAAAATTATGGATTGCCTGGCCAGTAACCCGGTCCTTGGGCACATAAATACTTTTGGTGGCCACCCTGTTTGTTGCGCCGCTGGTAATGCAGCTATGCAGGTACTATTGGAAGAAAATATTGTAGAATCAGTATTTGAAAAAGAAAATTTATTTATAAAAAATCTTCAATCTCCAAAAATGAAAGCTATAAGAAGTAAGGGATTAATGATAGCGCTTGAGTTTGAGAATTTCGAAGAAAATAAAAAAGTGATAAATGCTTTGCTTCAATTGCCCGATCATTCTAAGTGGCTGGAAAATCCTGCAATTTTTACAGACTGGTTTTTATTCGCTCCGCATTGCTTACGAATAGTTCCACCATTAAATATTACAACAGCAGAGATCTTAAAATCGTGTGATATTATAAATAAAACACTGAATAGTTTTTAAGTTTCGCAATAATTTACTTGGATATATCAAATATGAATATTTACTTTGTAATTCAAAGCACTTTTTATGGCTCATCAAAATCAATCTTTGCAGGATCTTCAGCACATCAAAAATATGATGGAGCGTAGTAGCAGGTTTATAAGCCTTAGTGGGCTCAGTGGAATTTCCGCAGGCCTTTGCGCCCTTTTGGGAGCCTCGATTGCCCACTCTAAAATATCTTTATACCATCACGAACATAGCACATTATTCAACGAAGATAGAGGCACATATATATTTAGAACTGGAGTTTATTCCTTAATTAATGAACTTGTTTTAATTGCTTTATTAACTTTTGTAGCTGCTTTTATCAGCTCTTTCCTTTTTACATATTTGAGGAGCAAAAAAGCAGGCATCCCCCTTTGGGGCAGTACTTCCATTCGCCTCTTTTGGAATACAATAATTCCTTTGTTTGCCGGGGGATTATTTTTATTAAGGTGTTTACAGTTTGGGCAATACGAATTAATTGCACCGGGTTGTTTAATTTTCTATGGCCTGGCTTTAGTGAATGCCAGCAAATACACACTGGGGGAAGTCAGGTACCTGGGATATGGACAGTTAATTCTTGGGATTATCAATTTGTGGATGGTTGGTTATGGCCTATATTTCTGGGCTATCGGTTTTGGAATTTTGCATATAATATATGGTTTATTAATGTGGTTCAAATATGAACGTGCATCAATAACGAGTAAAAATGAATAATCCTATACAAAATCTCAATAAAGTTTTTGACAGCCGTGTCCGGCTGGGTATCATGAGCACGCTTATGGTAAATGATGAAATAAATTTTAATGATTTAAAACAACTTATTGATGTGACCGATGGCAATCTTGCTTCTCATATGAAATCGCTTGAGGATAGTGCCTATGTAAAAGTAAATAAGGGATTTATCGGGAGGAAAACGAATACAACTTATGCAGTCACAAAAGCCGGCCAAAAGGCGTTTCAGCAACATTTGGATGCATTGGAAAAAATGATAAAAACTATGAAATAATTTTTTTTAAACCTACACTTTGAAATTCAAAGCACTTTTAGAACATCATATAAAAGAAGTCACCTTATCAAATCTATGATATGAAAAAAGTTTCTTCCATTAATTACCTGCTTGTAACTGCAATTATTACAGTCATTTCAGTGATTATTTATGCGGCAGTTCAACAGGTATATCGTTCTGGTGCCAATGATCCCCAAATACAAATTGCCCGGGACATAAATTCGAACCTTCGACAAGGCAAACCTGTTGAAAATTTCTTTACAGACACAATTGACATTTCACAAAGCCTTTCTGTTTTCAATGTGCTTTGTAATGACGCAGGAAAACCAATTCGTTCATCAGGCCTTCTTCAAAATAAAATGCCCGTAATTCCGGTAGGAGTTTTTGAATTTGCCAAAAAAAATGGTGAACATGAAGTAACATGGCAACCACAGCCAGGAGTAAGAATGGCTATGGTAATTGTCGCCTCAAGCTCTTCACCTGTTGGCTTTGTAGCATCTGGTAGGTCAATACAGGAAATTGAAATAAGAGTGCACAATCTTATAACAATAATTTTTTTTGGATGGATGGTATGTATTGCATTGACCTTACTTCATGCGGTCTTCCATTTTTACAATAGTCGCAAAACATTTTAAAAAATATATGAAAACATCCCAGGAGTGGATAGACCATTTTAAAAGTAATTCTAAAATTGAAAGAATTAACTGGCAATTAAAATCCTCTTTAACAATTATCGAAAGAAAAAACATTTTGTCATCATTACAGGCCTGGCAATTGGGTGAGACGTCTGATGGTTCACATTTATTAAGAGCTTCAAAAAAATATGCTGATGCGATTGGTGACAGCCATTATGTAAAAGCAGTAGAATTATTTATTAAGGAAGAACAAAAGCATGGGAACAACCTGGGAAAATATTTAGACAGAATATGTGAGAAAAAGCTAAAACAAAATTGGGCAGATACTATGTTTAGAAAAGTCAGGTATTATAATTCAAACATGGAATTATGGACACTTGCAGTTATTACAGTGGAAAGCACAGCCCAGGTTTTTTATCAATCTTTAAAAGATGCTACCGGTTGCAAACTTTTGAAGCAAATATGCACTGATATTTTAATTGATGAAGCTTTCCACATAGATTTTCAGTCTGAAAGATTTCGGTTGATTTATGAATCCAAAAAACCCATCTCAAAGTTGTTATGTTTTTACTCATATAAATGTTTCTATTTCTCAATAATAATTCTTGTCTGGTTTGTCTATAAGAGCACTTTTATTGCAGGCGGAAATGGCTTCAATAGCTATTGGAAAAAAATGAATCTGAAATTTAAGAAGACAATTGGAAGAATAAAAAAATCGGAAATGCAAAAAATTATTCCAGTAAGTGTATGTACAATAGGCGAATGTTAACAATATTAAATTCAAATTATTCACTATGCCATTTTTTAAATCTCTTGGCTATGCATTGCAGGGATTACAATCCTGCTTTTATTCCGAAAAGAATTTCAGGATACAATTATCAATAGCCTCAATTACTTTTTTTACGGGAGTAGTCTGTGGAATTACGCGAAATGAATGGCTCGCCGTTCTTTTTTGCACTGCGCTTGTGCTTGGGCTTGAGATCATAAACACAGCTATAGAAAAGCTTTCAAATGTATTTACTACTTCAGTTCACCCATTAATAAAACAGGTTAAAGATATTGCTGCCAGTGCGGTTTTACTTGCATCCGTTATAAGCCTTGTTACCGGTTGCATCATTTTTATTCCCAGGATTATTTTAATCATTAAAAATTATTATAAATGAAGGCCACTATCAATCATTTGATATTATTATCAGTAGGATTTACATTTTCCTTAATCTTAAGTAGAGTGTTTTATTCCGGCAGCTTAACGTATTTATTTTTTGTTTGGAATCTTTTTCTAGCAGGAATACCATTGCTTATAAGCCGGCTTTTGATTCAAAGCAGAAAAAGAAATTTTCAAATAATTTTTTTTATAGCCTGGTTATTATTTTTTCCAAATGCCCTTTACATTATGACTGATCTTATACATTTAAAAGAAAGAGGAAATGTCCCATTGTGGTTTGACGCAATACTTATTTTTTCAGCAGCCATCAATGGATTGATAATGGCACATATATCGTTACAAACGGTGGAATCATTTTTACAATCAAAATTTAACATTCAGAAATCAAACTTAATTTTATTCGGATGTTTATTATTTGGTTCTTTTGGGGTCTATATTGGGCGATTTTTAAGATGGAATAGCTGGGATATTTTAGCTAATCCCTTTGCATTAACTTATCAAGTTGGAGAGCATATTTTTAATCCGGTGGAACATCCGCGTACCCTTGGTATGACAATCATACTTACTCTCTTTTTCAGCATATTTTATTTGACTTTAAAAAAATTACCCGGCATATTACTACCGGGGGTAATAGAATATGATGAAAATAAAGTTGTTTAAAAATCAAGCCCCATGCTAAAATAATAAATTGGCTTGCCCCTGAAAAAGCCACTCATAGGCCAGCCCGCATCAAACTTTAGGAAATAACCTAATAATGTACTTCTTGCACCAAATCCATAACCACCTAAGAACGGGCCAATGCCCGGTGCTTTGATATTTATCTGCACTGTTGGATCGCTTGGGTCAGCATATGTTATTGAAGGCCGCTTAAGTTTATCATAAGCCCCGTTCCACGCGGACCCCAGGTCAATAAATTGTATAAGCTGGAAATTTCTAACAAACGCATTATTGATCGGCTTGCTGAATAATGTGGTAAATACCGGTAACCTGAATTCACTATTAATAACCGCGGAATTATTTCCGTTTGCAGCGTTTTGTATAAAGCCTCTCAGGTTAACTGCCAAAGATTGAAATGCATAATCCGCATCAGGATCAGGGCGGTTATTGGGATTGAAATAACGGTACGTTTGATTACCATTCTTATCGGTTTTCAAATTGCTTCCGAATGTAAACCAGTTATCAATTCCACCGAGGTAATAAATAAGTTTTTGATTGCCCCAGCTAAAATCACCTGCAACTCTTCCCGCCCAAATGAAGTTGCGGTAAATAGGATAATAAGCTCTTGCATCAAAACCAACATTGAAAGTATAACGGCCTTCAGTAGTTGCAAGTTTGCTGAGTTGTGAATTCCAATCAATATATGCCTTGTACCTTATACCGTTCCATATGTTTTGAGCAGGATTCAACGTATTGTCATACACATATTCAAGGTGTAGAAGGCCATAAGTTTTTGACTGATCCGGAGCGGTAAGAGATATGTCGTCAAATGTGCTTACAACCGCTTTATCTTTTCTTGCCCCTGCGCTTATGCGCACACTTTTAGTAATATCAAATGGATAACTTATGCTCGCCTGGTATAAATTTGAAAACAGTTTTCCAGGGTAACCTGTAGTGCCATTTGTAAACGAAACCTGTTGTACATTCCTGTAGTAAGTAAGTCCCCAATCTATTCGTTTCCTTAGGTTAGAGAATTGAAAAAGCCAATCGTTATCTTTTAAATTTGATGAAAGGCGAAAACCACCGGAAATTTTAATGTCTTCCATAATGTCAGCTATACCGAGCCTTATCATTCCATTTAAGCCATTATTTGAGCTAAGTGTAATTGGGCCTGCGCCTCCCTGGTATAATTGATACCTTGTGCCCAAAACGTTATTATTGAACCCGGCAACAATGTATTCAGTTGCAAATTTTAAAGGTTTGTATTCAAATAATTTTGCGTTGTTTAAAACAGTTGATTGATTTTGATCAATACCGGGATAATTATTTCCGGCATTTGAACTATCTTTCTTTTCATTTTTAAATTCATTTTGAAAAATATCTTCCTGCTTGCCGGAAGAATCAACGATTGCGGAAATTGTTTCCTGGCCCCTTGAAATTCTGTCCGTTTCCATTAATAGTTTCATATAAGAAGTTGGCGGAACAGATATATTGCGCCGGCGTAAAGTATTTTCATCAATCTTTAGCTTGTACAATATCTTGTCATTACTTTGCCTTGTTACTTCGCTCACCTGGTTATTATCTCCGGCTTCTCTTGTTTCGCGAAGACTGCTTGCATAGTTGGTTAGTGGGAATACATAGGCAGAATCATTAGTCATAGAAACAATCGCCACTGAATCAATATCCGGTTTCTGGTATGCTTTAAGAACTGAATCTACGTCGCTTTCTGTTGGGTTTCGAAGAATATCATCGCCAATTAAGACTAATGTATCAAGTCCTTCTCTTTTAGTGGTAAAAAAACCTGCATAGCGGTTGCCTACACCATTCTCATCACTTACAAATGTGAAGTGATTGTTGTTGTACTGCGTGGGATATCTTGCATTCCCAAATTTTAAATTACTTAATTGCGTTATCTGGTTAAGCTCAGCCTTATTGGTCGCGAAGTCCGTTATTAAAAAGATGTTGTAATTATGATTAAGCAAAGAGGTATCCGACCCCCTTTTTGTTGACGAAGGTCGATTGCTTGAGAATATAATCCCGTCCTTGTTTGGGAAGGCTACAAAAGAAGGATCAAGATCATCATATACATCATTGGTAACTTGTTTTACTTTTTCGTTTTCAATATCGTAAGTGTATATATCGGAATGGCCATTTTTGACGGCACTAAAAAGCAGTGTCCTGCTATCAAGCATGTACTTCATATCCTGTACCTGGTCAAAAAATTGAGTAAGATCTCTTTTATAAGGTTTCACTCTTGTGATCACGTCGAATACAGATAATTTTATACGCCCTTCTTCTTCATATAAAACCGAAAGCCTTGTTCCCTTTGGGTCCCATGCCATCATAGGGTAATTTGGATTTATTTCATCCAGCTTTGCTTTAGCTCCAAATTTTAAAAGCACCTTATCCTTGTCCTCTTCATTAAGTAAAAGCTTATACTGGCCTTTATCATATTTAACCACAGCAAATGAGCCATTTCGTTTATTAGGATTTACATTAAAATGAAAAAAATCTTTCCTTTTTCCAACTGTAACACTTGTAATCTCACTTCCTTTGGGATAATTTTTTCTTCGTGTAATGTCTTTATCATACTTTTCTTCTTCATATACCATGAAGTCTGCAAGCACTTCTTTAAATTTTCTTTTTTTAGTAACCTGGTTGCTTGCTCTATTCAGGCTTTTATATACTCTCGCCAGGTATATTAAATAGGTAGTATTTTCTTTCTTATACCTCTCTTCAATATAATACCAGAAAGCGTGGCCTGCCAGCAATGGCTTTTCAAAAGCAAACTGGTAAAAGTTTTTGTAGTTGCCGCTTAGTATTTCACTTTTGAGGTCGTCATCAAGCTCAGTGCTCCAGTTTTGTCCCGCATAAGCAACATAGCCATCAATAAGCCATTGAGGCAGATCGAGCAGTGCCTGGTTCCCCGCAACTTCACCAAGATCGTCCCCGAATAAAATATTTTGAGTGAGAATATGGGCAATACCTTCTCTTATTTGCCTGCGCAAATCAGAATGGTTGCTGTTGTAATAAATGATCATTTTATTATTAACCAGCTTAGTGAGGCCGCCGGTGATTTGCCAGTCAATGCCAAGACCGATATTACTTTGTTGCAGGTCATTAAAAGTATTATATAAAATAATATTTGCCCGGCGTTGTAAACTGTATTCAACAAATTTTTCCACCTCCGGTAATTCTTCTTCAGCAACCTGTAAAACAAATTTTGCAAGTTCCTGGCCGCCCTGGTTAAAATAGGTATTGAAATTCCTGGTTTGATAATATTGCCATTTGAATTTTTTATACTGAACCCGGTTTTTCCCAAATTCCACACTGCTTACCTGGGCATTTGATAAAAAAGCAATCGTAATAAAAAATGTGAAAAGAAGAAATATTTTTTTGTGCATCTGTTTCTTGTGATCTTGCATATAGTAGGAAAATTATGTTTGCCTAAAATTAATCGTTTCGGCGTAATCAATAAAATGAAATTAAGAGTTACTCATATACGTTATGCTTCAAATTAAAGTTTTAACATTTAATCCTGTCCAGGAAAACACTTATCTCCTTTTTAATGAACAAAATGAATGCATAATTATTGATCCGGGATGTTACTATGATAACGAGAAAGAAGCTTTAACCGTTGCTATTGACAAAAATAATCTGCGGCCTGAGATGTTGCTCAATACACATTGCCATCTTGACCATGTATTCGGTAATAAATTTATTTCTGAAAAATATAATCTTACGCTGCATTTGCACACAGCAGAAGAACAGATGCTAAAAATGGCACCTGCTTCTGGCCTTATGTTCAATCTGCCATTTGATAATTATGCAGGGGATTTTATCTTTTTAAATGAGGGCGATACAATTACCTTAGGAACCGACAGATTGGAAGTGATACACGCACCTGGGCATTCACCAGGAAGCATTTGTTTTTATTGTAAGGAGCAAAAATTCATAATAGGTGGAGATGTTTTGTTTTATAATAGCATCGGGCGAACAGACCTTCCTTCGGGAAATCATAATGATCTTATTAAAAGCATAAGGCAGAAACTGTTTGCATTACCGGATGATGTAAAAGTTTACAGCGGCCATGGAATTGAAACTTCCATAGGATATGAAAAGAAAAACAATCCTTTTCTTGTTTGATATAATCATTATGAAGTCAGCAAAATTTCATTTCTTTTATTTTTTTTGTTCTACTTCAAATGCTTTTTTCCTCATGTGAAATGAAGACATCATGTAATAAATTTACATTTGGCGATGCCGTAATATACAATTAATACCTTGTTGAAAAACATAAAGAATTGATTGAAGATGCAGATATTTATAACTTCGCTATTGAGCATTATTATAGTTTCGCCGCTAAAATGCCTGACTCAATTTTTTAATAAATTCTGCTCAAAGCCTTCGGGATATTCAAGATATGGCGCCTTACAATTGGAAATTTATCTTTCAGGGGGATATCCGCCGATATTATTGCATTTAAATATCGACATTCATTTTTTCTCCATAACCAGTTCGATCAACACCCCGTTTGTGGATTTGGGATGAAGAAAGCAAACCATTTTATTATCTGCGCCATCTTTTGGTTTTTCATTTATTAAATTGAAACCTTCACCGACCAATCGCTTTACTTCTGCTTCAATATCTTCTACTTCAAAAGCAATATGATGCAATCCCTCGCCTTTCCTTTCAATAAAAGAATTGATTACACTGCCGGGCGCATAAGCTTCAAACAATTCAATTTTACTTTCACCCTTTTCAAAAAAGGCAGTATTTACCTGTTCACTTTCCACAACTTCTGTTTTATAGCAAGGGGTGTTTAATAGCTTTTCGAACAGGGGAATAGAAGCTGATAATTTTTTTACCGCAATACCAATATGTTCAATTTTATTCATCATAATTTTGCAGCAAAATTAAATGCTGCCTGTTATTGAATGAAATTTATATTAAAAAAACAAGGTTTTCGACTTTGGTAAAATTAAGAATGAACGCAAAGTATACCTTAGTTTTAAAAGCATTTGGTGTAAATTTGTAACAATTAGAAAACTTGAAATTTATGTTGAAACTACCGGTTTATCTTGATAATAATGCGACTACTCCCATGGATCCGAGGGTGCTTGAAGCGATGATCCCGTATTTTACGGAACATTTTGGTAACGCCGCAAGCCGCAATCATCCATTTGGTTGGGAAGCTGAAGAAGCTGTAGATTACGCACGTGAGCAGGTTGCCCGCCTAATTGGGGCTGATCCCAAAGAAATCATTTTTACTTCTGGCGCTACTGAAGCTGATAATCTTGCTTTAAAAGGTGTTTACGAAATGTATGCATCAAGAGGTAATCATATAATTTCCGCGACTACTGAACATAAAGCTGTTCTTGATACCTGCAAGCATATTGAAAAATTGGGTGGCGAAGTAACTTACCTGGAGGTGAAAGGAAATGGCTTACTTGATCTTAAAGAACTTGAAGCAGCTATGAGACCTACAACCATTTTAGTGTCTATTATGTATGCTAATAATGAAATTGGGGTAATTCAGCCTATTAAACAGATAAGTGCGATCGCAAAAAAATATGGAGCATTATTATTTACTGATGCTACACAGGCAGTAGGTAAAATACCCGTTGATGTAAATAAAGATGGTATTGATCTTATGGCTTTTACAGGGCATAAAATGTACGGCCCTAAAGGTGTTGGCGCTTTATATGTTCGCCGTAAAAACCCAAGAGTGAAAGTTACTGCTCAAATGGATGGAGGTGGCCACGAAAGATCTATGCGCAGCGGCACATTGAATGTTCCAGGTATAGTTGGTTTTGGTAAGGCCTGTGAACTATGCAAGTTGGATATGGAGAAAGACACTGAAAATATAAGCAAGCTGCGTGATAAACTTGAGGCCTCCTTATTAAAGCTTGAGGAAGCGTATGTGAATGGAAGCACTGAGCATCGTTTGCCACATGTAAGCAATATTAGTTTTAAATATGTGGAAGGTGAAGGGCTTATGATGGGGTTTAATAAAAATATTGCTGTAAGTTCAGGCTCAGCATGTACTTCGGCATCACTTGAGCCTTCTTATGTGTTGAAAGCCCTTGGCCTGGGAGATGATTTGGCGCACTCTTCGCTCCGTTTTGGACTAGGCCGTTTTACCACGGAAGAACAAATTGATTATACTATAGACCAAGTGAGCACGACAGTTTTGAAGTTAAGAGAAATGAGCCCTTTGTGGGAAATGTGGAAAGAAGGTATTGATCTTGAAAAAATAGAATGGGCTGCTCATTAAAATGAAAAATTTCATTTGTCGATTAAATCGTAGATTGTAAGTAAGAAATTCAAATATCTAAAATTAAATAATCATGGCATATTCAGATAAAGTAATAGATCATTATCAAAATCCTAAAAACGTGGGAACTTTGGATAAAAGCAAAAAGAATGTAGGGACAGGGCTTGTAGGAGCACCGGAATGTGGTGATGTTATGCGTCTTCAAATAGAAGTGGACGATGAAACTGGAATGATAAAGGATGCAAAATTCAAAACATTCGGTTGTGGTTCTGCTATTGCTTCTTCATCATTGGCAACAGAGTGGCTTAAAGGTAAAAGTGTAGACGATGCCTTAAAAATTGATAATATGGATATTGTGGAAGAACTCAATCTCCCGCCCGTCAAAATACATTGCTCAGTTTTAGCCGAAGATGCAATAAAGTCAGCAATTAATGATTACCGTATCAAGAACGGTTTGGAAAAAATTAAGTTTGAAGAAAGCTTGGTTCATTAATTAGCTAATTCGATAACCAGCCCCTTCAATGATTAGTTACTGTCATTAACTAGCACATCAGCATATCATCAAGTTAGCGTTATGATTTACGTAAGTGATAAAGCAAAAGAAAAGGTAACTAAGTTGCAGAAGGAGGCAAAAGTTACCGGTGATGATTACTTTTTACGGGTAAGCGTTGTGGGAGGAGGCTGTTCGGGCCTTAGTTATAAGATGGATTTTGATAATGAGAAAAAGCCAATGGACCAGGAGTTTGATGATAATGGAGTTAAAGTAGTCACTGATCTTAAAAGTTTTCTTTACCTCGTAAATACTACATTGGATTTTAGTGATGGATTGAATGGCAAAGGATTTTACTTTAGTAATCCAAATGCCAGTCGCAGCTGTGGTTGCGGGGAAAGTTTCGCAGTTTAATTTTTTAAATTTAATTCAGACGCAGGCTTTCATTTTGAAGGCCTGTTTTAGTTATAATTGGTTAGGCCTACGAATACAGGATTTGATTTGGACAGACTTGGAAGCGCTTAAGTTTTTTGATGATTGTACAAATATCGATGAAGAGAGCACAAAGAAAGCGTTTGTAAAGGATTTGTTTGTAATAGTTTCATATTTACTTCTTCCAAAAAAACCTAAGTATACCTGATCTTTTATAAATAAAAAAGCCCCGTTTTAAGAGGGCTTCAGCAGTTTGTTTAGGTAAACTTTTCATAACAAAATCTCTGAAGATTGCTTTTCTGTTGAAAGTAAGATAAGTTCATTCTTAATTTCAGAGATATTTTTAAATAGAAGAAATGAAATAAGGTAAGCTGTTACATATTAAGACAAGCGGGTATATAAAAACGCTGCTTTATCCTAAATCAAAAACTTTTAATTACTTTTCAAATCAGAATAATTCTCCAAGAATGATATCTATTGCCAAAAAAGAATTACGACAGTTTTTCAGCAGTCTTGCAGGGTACATTACTATCATTTTATTTCTTCTCGTCACAGGTTTTTTTCTTTTTTTTTTAAAAGATACTAATTTGTTTGATTTTGGTTATGCTACATTGGATCAGTTTTTTGATATTGCCCCATGGGTTTTTCTTTTTCTCATACCTGCTTTATCAATGCGCACTTTTGCCGATGAGTTTAGGACCGGCACATCTGAAATCTTACTAACCAAGCCTCTTACTAATTGGCAGATTGTGGTTGGGAAATATTTTGCAGTGATCATTGTTATTATAATTACTCTGTTCCCGACGTTATTATACGTGTATACTATTCATTATTTAGCTGCGGGAGGTGGTATTGATAACGGTGGGATTATTGGATCATACATCGGCTTATTATTTCTTTCCGGCGTTTTTGCGGCCATAAGTTTATGGTGTTCTTCTATTACTTCAAATGCAGTTGTAGCTTTTTTAACAGGAGCTTTCTCATGCCTTATTCTATATTTTGGATTCAATGCAATAAGCAAAATCCCTGTTTTTTCAGGTAATGCCGATTATTACCTGGAAATGGCTGGAATAGATTTTCATTATAGAAGTATAAGCCGTGGAGTGATTGATACCAGGGACATTCTTTATTTTATAAGTATCATTTTTCTTTTTCTTTTTTCAACTCAAAAAATTCTTTCAAAAAATAGATCATACAAACAATGAGGTTTTCTTCAGCAGATAAAAGATGGAGTTTAATTGTAGTTATTATTATTTTATTAATAGCGATGAATTTACTGGCTGCAACATTTCATTACCGCGTTGATCTTACCAACGAAAAAAGATTTACGATCTCTTCTCCTGTAAAAAAGATATTAAGAAATATTGATACCGTAGTTGAGGTGGATATTTTTTTAAAAGGTGACCTTCCATCGGGATTTAAAAAGCTTGCAACCACTTCAGAAGAGTTATTGCGGGAATTTAAAGAATATGCAAAAGGAAACATTCGCTATAAGTTAATATCGCCTGAAGAGATTATTCCGGGATCTGACAGAACTTACGCGGACACTCTTACTTCCTTGGGCATTGTACCTATAAACCTAAAGGTACAATTAAAAGCGGGGGAACAATCTCAGTACGTTTACCCCGCAGCGTTAGTTCATTACGGCGACAAAATGCTCCCGGTAAATTTATATGCGGGTACAAAAATAATAATTACACCTTCTGAATTAAACAGTGCTGAAGCATTGCTGGAATACAAGTTTGCAGATGCTATATATAAGGTAAAAGAAAATCAAAAAACACTGGTTGCCTATTCGACTGGAAACGGAGAGCCTGCCGGAACAAACGTTTACGACCTTGTAGAAAATGTTTTGAAAAAGAACTATAATTTATTTACGATAAATATCGCCAAGGAATCTGTAATACCTGATACATTTAAATTGTTAATGATCGTAAAACCAACGGTTGCTTTTTCTGAAGAAGAGAAATTAAAAATTGATCAATACATCATGCGTGGAGGTAAAGTGCTTTGGTTCATAGACAGGCTGAATGCGGAATTGGATAGCCTGCGCATAAAAAACCAGGTTGTTGCTTATGATCGCAATCTTAAGCTTGAAGATATTCTGTTCAGGTATGGTGTGAGAATTAATCCTGATCTTCTAATGGATCTTCAATGTGATTTTCTGCCTTTTGTAAATGCAAGAGATTCTTTTGATTATTTGCACTGGAATTATTTTCCACTATTTGAGTCTAAACAAAATAGTATAATCAACAAAAATGTTGGACTTGTAGTGGGAAGATTTGTAAATTCTATAGATACAGTAAGTGCGCCAGGGATTAAGAAAACAATACTATTAAGCTCCTCATCAAATGCACGTACAATCGAAACGCCAGCGCTTATAAGTGGTGAAGAAAACCGCAATGCACCTGAAGATAATGCTTATAAAAAGCAAAATATACCCGTAGCTGTTTTATTAGAAGGCACATTTACATCACTTTATAAAAATAGGGTGAGCCAGGCCATTTTAGATACAAACATAAAATATGGGACGCCTTTTTTGCCACAATCCTTACATGAAAATAAGATGATAATCGCGGCAGACGGTGACATCGTACTGAATGGTGTCTTAAAGGGCCAGCCATTGCCCATGGGTGTAAATCCGTATACTGTTGAAACGCAGTATCAATACCAATTCGCAAATAAACAATTTGTTGAAAATTGCATTGAATATCTGCTTAACGATGCAGGCCTTAGTGAAGCACGGGCAAAGGATTATACATTACGCCTGCTTGATCCCGAAAAAGTTCAGGATCAAAAAACACCCTGGCAAATAATAAATACCGCAGTACCTGTTTTACTTATTATTTTACTTGGGGTAATTTATCAATGGTGGCGAAAAAGAAAATACAGTAGCTGACTTTATGATAAAATATTGCAGAGCTAATCCTTTGGTATAGCCATAACTTTATCTTTACCGGAATATTTTATAAATGAATGCAACAGAATGGACTTACCTCATTTTTGGAATCGTACTTATAGCTGCCGTCGTTTTTGACCTGGGCCTTTTAAGCAAACAATCAAAGTCCATATCAATAAAGCAGGCATTTTTTCAAACAGTTTTTTGGGTAGGCCTTGGACTTGGATTTTTTTTATTTGTCTGGTTTGAAGACGGCCAAACAATCGCACTTGAATATATAAGTGCTTACCTTATGGAATGGGGACTTAGCATTGACAATATTTTTGTTTTTATTCTTATATTTTCATATTTCGGAATTCCTGAACAACACTCTAACAGGGTATTGCTTCTTGGGATATTACTTGCTATTATTTTAAGAGTAATATTTATTACAGCAGGTATTGTACTGGTAGAAAGGTTTTTTTGGATATTGTATATTTTTGGCGGTTTCCTGGTGTATACCGGCTTGAAAATGTTCCTCATTGACAGTGATAAGGAATTTCAACCTGAAAGTAATATTGTATATAAATTTTTAAAAAAAATAGTTCCGCTCACGCATGAAAGCTCAAATGGAAAATTTACAAAAAAGATAAATGGGAAAAACCATTTTACCATGTTTTTTGTGGTACTAGTCATGCTTGCGACAACGGACGTCGTGTTTGCACTGGACTCTATTCCTGCTGTATTTGCAATTACACAAACTAAAATGGTGATCTACACTTCTAATATTTTTGCGGTCTTGGGATTGCGTTCACTGTTCTTTTTACTAAGAGGCGCAGTAGGAAAGTTTAAATATCTTAAAG
>DASYOM010000162.1:0-9640 GCA_036007765.1 Chitinophagaceae bacterium
TTGGGAAGTTAGGCGGCCATTTAGGAAGAGCGTATGATGGACCACCTGGATTAAAGACTGTATGGCTAGGCTATCAACGACTTTATGATGCAGCAAATATTTATGAGATTTTTAATAAAACAAATTTGGGTAAGGATTAGCCTGTCACAAGCAGGCAGCGCAATTAATTTATTGTTGCATCGTTACACTCTTATATAATTCACAATCACTTCATCTCAAATAACCTCGCAGATTGCTTAATCATTAGCATGAAAAACTTTTGTTATCAGTTTCTTTTAATTATAGCTTTTCCCTTTTTTGGTATAGCCCAAAACAAGCGGCTAAAGTTTGAACATTTGCAGACTGATGCAGGCCTCTCCCAAAGTAATGTTATCTGTATTTTACAGGATAGCCGTGGGTTTATGTGGTTTGGAACACGTGATGGCCTGAATAAATATGATGGATATAGATTTACTGTATACAGGAATGACCCTAAAAATAAAGTTAGCATCAGTAATAATTATGTGCAGGATATAATTGAAAGTGAAAATGGAGATTTATGGATTGCAACATGGGGTGAAGGCTTAAATCACTTTGATCGTAACAAAGGAACATTCAGTTCATATAAAAATGATCCAAAAAATCAAAATAGTATTTCAGGCAATTTTATTACGGCAGTTAAAGAAGATAACAATGGTAATTTATGGATTGGTACCGAGGCAGCAGGTCTGGATATGTATGAGAAAAAAACAGGTGTTTTTGTTCACTATAAATTCAATAACAATAATATTCATTCAATAAGTGACGATTTTATAAGAACAATATATACAGACAAGGAAAAGAATTTATGGATTGGTACCACACACGGAGGGCTTAATTTATTTAATGCGAAAACCAAAACATTTACCCGTTTTCAACATGATGAAGCCATCTCCACATCACTATCTTTTGATGACGTTTATAAAATCTTTGAAGATAGCAAACGGCAAATGTGGATAGGTACAAATGGAGGTGGTGTTGATTTATTTGACAGGAAAACAAATGTATTCACCCACTACAAGAAAGATAGTCATAACCCAAACACCTTATGCAGAAATGAGGTGCACGCTATTAACGAAGATGATGAAGGCAATATCTGGTTAGGAACGGAGAATGGTGGCTTGTCTATATTAAATTCTGCAAAGGGAATATTCAATACTTACTCGTATGATGAAATTGATAATACCAGCCTTAGTAATAATTCTATTTATTCTATCTGTAAAGATAAAAAAGGCAACATGTGGCTGGGCACCTTTTCAGGAGGTATTAGTTTTATAAACCGTGATAACCAGTTTGTTCATTTCAAACATACTTCTTTAAGCAATAGCCTGAGTGATAATAAAACTTTGTGTATTTATGAAGACTCAAAAAAGAACATATGGGTTGGAACAGATGGCGGAGGACTAAATTTGTTTGATCCTGTTAAAGGCAATTTTACTCATTACATTCACAACTCTAATAATAAAAATTCAATATGCGGAGATTATGTTTTAAATATTGGAGAAGACAGCCAGCACAATTTGTGGATTGGCACCTGGGGAGATGGCATTACGGTATACAATAAAGATAAAAATAGTTACAGGCATTTTAAAAATGAACCCGATAATCTTAATAGTTTAAGCAGCAACAATGCCTGGAATATTTTTGAGGATAAGAACGGCAATATGTGGGTTGGAACCTATGGGGGCGGGTTGAACCTTTATAATCCAAACACTAATTCTTTTACACGATACAAGTATGATAAAAAAAATACTGATGGTATTTCCAGCGACAGGATCTATTCAATTTATGATGACAATAATGATCATTTGTGGATTGGTACAGATGGTGGCGGTTTAAATGTGCTCGATAAAAAAAATTCCACTTTCAAACATTACCTGCATGATGATAATAATAAAAACTCTATTGCGAGCAATAGTGTTGGACATATTTATGAGGACGAATATGGGATATTATGGATTGCCACTTCATCGGGGCTTTCTTCACTAAATCGTAGTACAAATATTATTAAAAATTATACCATTGAAGATGGATTACCAGGCAATAATATCTTTGGTATACTTGGAGATGGTACTGATAATTTATGGATCAGTACAAATAAAGGAATATCAAAGTTTAACTGGAAAAACAGAACATTCAAAAATTATGGCGAAGTTGATGGGTTACAGGGAAATGAATTTAAAGAACAGGCTTTTTGTAAAAGTAGTTCAGGTGCTTTTTATTTTGGGGGCAATAATGGTTTTAACCTGTTTTATCCTGATAAAATATCAGTCGCATCTTTTGATCCCCCGTTAATATTAACTGATTTCCGGTTATCCAATAAAAAAGTGCCGGTTGCTTCTGATACAATAAAATCCCCATTACAAAAGGATATTGCAGAAACAAAATCAATTACACTTCCACATAGCAGCTCCGGAATTGAATTTGAATTTTCTTCTTTAAATTATACCAATAATGAAAAAAAGAGGTATTCGTACATGCTTGAAGGTTTTGACAAGGATTGGAATGAATCCAGCGATAAACGCTCTGCAAGCTATACCAATCTTGACCCGGGAAAATATACTTTCAGGGTAAAAGGCTTGAACAATGAAGGCCAATGGTCATCCCGCATTTTAAGTCTTGAATTAAATATCACTCCCCCATTTTGGTTAACGTGGTGGTTTAAATTAATTGTTGCATTAAGTTCTGTTACTGCCTGCATTGCTTTTTATCAGATAAGGATGCGGGCAATAAAAGCGCAGAAAAAAGCACTTGAAAAAAAGGTAGATGAACGCACTACTCAATTGATAGAATTAAGCAGGGAAGAACAAATTGCAAGAGTTGAGGCGGAAAAAGCCAGGCAGGATGCTGAACAGGCTAACCAGGCAAAAAGTGTTTTTCTTGCAACAATGAGTCACGAGATAAGAACACCGATGAATGGAGTAATTGGCATGTCTTCCCTCTTGGCCGAAACCAGCCTCACTGAACAACAGCGGGATTATACAAATACAATTACAACTTGCGGTGAAAGCCTGCTCAACGTTATCAATGATATTTTAGATTTTTCAAAGATCGAATCAGGTAATATGGAATTAGAAACGGAGGATTTTAATTTACGTGGATGTATCGAGGATGTGCTGGATATTTTTGGTACAAAAGCAGCCATAGCGGGGATTGATCTGATATATAAAATTGATGATGATGTACCTATCCAGATTGTAGGAGATGATCTTAGATTACGACAGATTCTTACAAACCTTGTGAGCAATGCTATGAAATTTACTCACAAAGGGGAAGTGTTTGTTGGAGTTCATTTAATTCAATTAAACGGATCAAAAAATATAACCTTACATTTTGAGGTACGTGATACCGGCATTGGAATCCCTAAAGAAAAACTAAACCGCTTATTCAAGTCATTTTCACAGGTAGATTCATCAACTACAAGAAAATATGGAGGCACTGGCCTTGGGCTTGCAATTTCTGATAAATTAGTAAATCTAATGAAAGGCAACTTTAATGTTGTAAGTGAAGCAGGAACAGGTTCTACATTTTCTTTCACTATACAAACTGCGGTGGGCACTAAGGTTCTGAAAGCATATACTCAGTATAATATGGCGGATCTCCAAAATAAAAAAATATTGGTAATAGATGATAATATGACAAATCTCGCCATTCTTAAAAGCCAGCTCGAACTTTGGAAATTAATACCTGTATTAGCAAATTCCGGAGAACGTGGATTGAATATTTTAGCAAACGATAATGAAATTGATCTTGTATTAACGGATATGCAAATGCCCGAAATGGATGGTATTGAGCTGGCACAAAATGTTAGAAAGCAGTTTCCTTCACTTCCTCTTATTTTGCTTAGCTCTGTTGGGGAAGACTATAACAAGCACAACCCGGGGCTCTTTACTTCCATATTGAACAAGCCTGTACGCCAGCATATATTAAGCAGGAACATTTTAAATGCGCTTCAGCCTCAAAACAATTCTGTGTCACCAGACAAAAATATCCAGGAAAAACTCCCGGGAAATTTTTCAGAAAAATATCCACTCGAAATTTTAGTTGCTGAAGACAATCCCGTAAATCAAAAAGTGATATTGTATATCCTGAACAAATTAGGTTACAAACCGTGCCTTGCAGAAAACGGAGCTATCGCTGTAGATAAAGTACGTGAAATTAAATTTGATATTATTTTAATGGATATGCAAATGCCTGAAATGGATGGCATACAAGCAACGCAATTTATAAGACATAACCTGGAAAGCCAACCAATAATTATTGCATTAACTGCCAATACTATGGAGGGTGATCAGGAAGCATGTTTAAATGCCGGCATGAACGATTATATCTCAAAGCCGGTGAGGTTAGAAGAGCTGACCAATAAGCTTGAGAAATGGGCTGTGAGCCAAACTGAAAATGCAGGTTATAGTAACAGTTAATCTGCCACAATTTATTTTCTTATTTATGTAATAATTGAATGGATATATAGTTATATAAAACCTGAACCCGATTTGTTTCGGGGTAACATTATTTTTGAAATGAAAACTTTTTCTTCAGCATATCCGGGCAGTGATGCAAAATGCAAGCAATCCAATTCCTTGTTAATCATTTTGATAAACCAACAATAAATGCCGAAAAATAATTTTATTGATACTCAAAAATTGTCATCCATATTAATAGGGAGTGTTATAATACTTTCCTGCTTAGTTTTAACAGGATGGCAATTTGATGTTTCCATATTAAAAAGCATTTTTCCAGCCTCCGGCCTCATGAATCCTGTTGCAGCTATTTTGCTTATCATGGCCGGGCTTTCACTGTATTGTTTACAGGAAGATAAACAGGAACGAATAAAAAATATTGGTAAATACATTGCCTTATTTATTGTTTTAACCGCCAGCCTGCAAATAATTGACCGTATTACACAAACAGGATTTGGTGTTGATCAATTATTATTTACTAAAAAATTACAGGGCAATGCAATCGTTTTAGATACCCTGATTAATTTCTTGTTATCTGGAAGCAGCCTGCTTCTTATAAATTATAAGAAGAAAGGAAATATAATCGCCTCTCAATTACTTGCTCTCTTTACTTTTATAACGAGCCTGCTGGCAATTACAGGCTACATCTATTCCACACAATTCACATATCACACCACTTTATTTTTTTCCATGCCACTATATACAGCAATTGCTTTTTTGCTTTTATCAACAGGGATTATAGTAAGCCGTGGTGAAAAAGGTTTCGTAAGCGAGTTTCTTCGGGTAAATGATGGTGGAGAAATGGTAAGAAGATTATTGTCAGCGGGTATTGGTATCCCGGTATTTATTGGATTTTTAAGGCTTGAAGGGCAAAGATTAAAATTGTTTGACCAGGAGTTTGGTTCAGCCCTTGCCATAATTATTATAATATCTACTCTTTTCATTTTTATATATTGGCTTGCAAGGTCATTAAACAAGACGGATGAAAAAAGAAAAGATGCAGAACTGAGATTAATGAATGTAAAAGATGAACTTTCAACAAACGAAATAAAATACCGGAACCTAATTGAAAACTCGGGTGTGGTTATGTACACCACATCTATTAACGGCTGTATCACATTTTCAAGCAGCAAGGCCTTCCAGCTAACAGGGTATACTATGGAAGAGCTAACCGGCATGCATTTTACCAACTTAATTGATGCTGAGAACCTTGAAGAAGTTAAAGGAAAATATAAGCGCCAGGTAGAAAATAAAATAGAAGAGACGCTGGTAGAATTTTGTATCCGCACAAAGCAAGGAGAATTGAAATGGGTAGAACAGTCTGCTATCCTGGTTTCAGAAGATGAGATGCCTGTTGGATTTCAATGTACAGTAAAAGATATTTCCGAAAAAAAGATAATGGAAGAAGTGTTAACGAAATACGAGACGGAATTAGTTCAAAACCAAAAGCGCCTGCAATCTGTTCTTGATAATACCACTTCATTTATTTACATCAAAGACCTTGATGGCAGCTACCTTGTAACAAACAAACAATTCAAAGAAACATTCAATGTGAATGATGATAAAGTTATTGGTAAAACCGCTTTTAACTTTGCCAATCCTGAGCAGGCAAAGCGTTTTACAGATTATGATAATGAAGTTATAAGAACGTGTAAACCCGTGGAGCTTGAAGAAATTATAGAAATGCCGGACGGAAAACATCACTTTCTTATAATAAAATTTCCATTGCTTGATGCACAAAATAAGATCTATGGATTAAGCGGAATTGGTACAGATATAACAGAAAGAGTAAGATATGAAGAACAACTTATCCAGGCAAAAAAAATAGCTGAAGATGCAAAAAAAATGCAGGAACAATTCCTTGCAAATATGAGCCATGAGATCAGGACACCTATGAATGGAATACAGGGAATGACTGATCTTTTATTGGAAACACAGTTAAGTGAAGAGCAGATTGATTTTACAAAAACTATTAAGCGCTCTTCCGATAGTTTGCTGGTTATTATTAATGATATTCTTGATTTTTCTAAAATACAGGCGGGTAAATTAACGATTGAAAAAATTGATTTTAAACTTGTTGAAGTAGTGGAAAATATCAAAGTCATTTTCAGGCACCGTTTACAGGAAAAGAAATTAAGCTTTAAGTTTGATATAGATCAAAATGTTCCTTCTATTTTAAATGGCGACCCATACAGGCTAAACCAGATTCTTGTAAATCTCCTGGGAAATGCCATCAAATTTACCCACGATGGAGGGATTAATATAAGAGTTTCTATTCAAAAACGAAGTGCTGAAAAAGCCGTTTTAAATTTTGTCATAACGGATACCGGTATCGGCATACAGCCGGACAAGATCAAGGAAATATTTGAAAGCTTTACACAGGCAAGTATTGAAACATCGCGTAAGTACGGAGGTACGGGTCTTGGCCTTGCGATCACTAAACAATTACTTGAATTACAAGGTGGTTCTATTTCTGCTGAAAGCGAAATCAATACCGGAACTACTTTTAGATTCCTGATCCCATATCATTATAGCAATTCGAATAATTCTGAAGTCTTTAAACCCCAGGAATTAAAAAATAATAGTGCCCTTTTAAATGGCAAAAAATTCCTTATAGCTGAAGACAATGAAATAAATCAGAAAGTGATACGGCACGTTTTGAAAAAAGCCGGAGGCCTGCTGGATATTGCAAATAACGGATTGGAAGCAATTTCATATCTTAAAAGGAATCCTCACTACGACCTTATTATTATGGATCTTCAAATGCCTGAAATGGATGGATATGAAGCAACAAAATATATCAGGAGCGACATGAATCTTTCCATTCCGATAATAGCTATGACTGCATCTGCACTAAAGGGGGAAAAAGAAAAATGCCTGGCGATAGGAATGAATGACTATTTATCAAAACCATTCGATGTTTCTTATTTATATAAACGAATCACCGAATTATTAAATGAACAATCCACCAAACCAATCATTATGGAAACCAAAACCACAACAAACGAAAATTTATTTGATCTGAGCCTGCTCCAGGAAATGGATGACAATGAATACATTGCTGAGATACTTACTACTTACCTGGGTAACACTCCCGGCGAATTAAAGGAGTTAAAGAAAATCTGCTCCGATAATCAGTTTGATGCTATATATAAAATGGCACATAAATTAAAAGGTAGCTCCGGCCTTTTGTACGCCCATGGAATTTTAAGAATCCTTTCTAAGATTGAGGAATTTGCGAAGGCTGAAATAAAGGAAGGGCTTCCGGTGCTGGCACAACAGGCAAGTGATGAGTTCTTGAAAATAGAAGCTCCATTAAAAGAGATTCTAAAAAATATTCAGAAAGAATCGCATGTTTCTATATAGAAAATATTATCTAAACTACCTGATTCTTATTGCTTATTTAGTTTTAAAAGAACCGGCTATATTTTAGGGGCTTTAGCTAAATCAATGCCCATTTTTATCTACCTCCACAGGCCCGCGTAATTAGCTTAACCTGCCTTTACCTTTTATTACCCCACGGGGGTTTATTGTAAAAATTTTAAAAGGCAAATGATTATTATATTTGCCTTCAGTAGCTTTTTTAAAAAAGCAAATGATTGCTGAAATGATCGAAGTATCGTTTACTCAAAGCAATATTATATTTTATAGGTCCGGGTTGATTATGTCTTTGCCGGTTATATCAATTATTAATTTTATTTACGCTTATTTTTGAAGTATTTTAAAGTTGCATTGTTCTTTTATCAATAAAAAAATTTATGGCATACATTTCTAACTCCGGCCGGTATGATAATATGGAATACCGCAGGTGTGGTAACAGGTGGCATAAAATTACCCGCCATTTCCCTTGGCCTTTGGCACAACTTCGGAGAAACCGATGATTTTGAAAATTGCAGGCAGATTTTGCATACTGCTTTTGACAATGGCATTACTCATTTCGATCTCGCAAATAATTATGGGCCGCCTCCCGGCCAGACGGAAATACTTTTTGGGAAAATATTTAAAGAAGATTTTAAGGCATACCGCGATGAATTGATTATTTCATCAAAAGCCGGCTGGAAAATGTGGGAAGGCCCTTATGGGGACTGGGGCTCAAAAAAATATTTAGTAGCCAGTCTTGACCAGAGTTTACAAAGAATGGGACTGGAATATGTTGATATATTTTATCATCATCGTCCTGATCCGGAAACTCCTTTGGAAGAAACTATGACAGCGCTGGATCTTATGGTAAGACAGGGAAAAGCCTTGTATGTAGGCATATCAAGTTATCATCCTAAGGAAGCCAAAAAAGCGATTGAGGTATTAAAGCAACTTGGAACTCCTTGCCTTATTCATCAGCCCAGATACTCCATGCTTGACCGCTGGGTTGAAGATGGATTATTAGATCTTTTAGAAAAAGAAAAAGTTGGATGCATTACATTTTCCTCGCTGGCACAAGGCATGCTTACAAACAAATATTTACATGGAATTCCAAATGATTCAAGAGCAGGCAGGCATCTTAAAAATGGTGCTATTACTGAATCCCAAGTAAATGATGAAGTAATAGATAAAGCAAAAAAACTTAATGAGATTGCGGAAAAAAGAAACCAATCATTAGCACAAATGGCATTGGCATGGGTTTTAAAAGATTCGCGTATTACTTCAGTAATTCTTGGCGCAAGTAAACCACAACAGGTTCTTGATGCAATTGAAGCAATCAAAAATTATAGTTTTTCGAAAAAAGAGCTTAAGAAGATTGAAAAAATACTTGCATAATATTTACTTTATATCAGGCTAAACTTTCAAATCCTTTACTAGCTGAATTTTATGTCGCGGTTCTATTTAATTATTTTTTCATAACCAATCAAATTTTTATTGCCATCATACACGTTTAAATAATAAATGCCGTGAGCTAACTTACTTACAGGAATTTTTACTTGTGTATTTCCTACAACAGTTATCGATTTACTTATTAATAATCTTCCTCCCTGGTCAATAATTTCTGTAAAGTATTTACCTTCTTCAATATTCAGGATGACATCATCATTTACAGGATTAGGAAACACACCAAATTTTACAGGATTATTTATAAGCTTAACAATTGTTGAATAGGTTACCGAACCATCTTTATCAGTAATTTTTAACCTGTAAAAATTATTACCCTTCAAGGGTGCCTTATCAAT
>DASYOM010000163.1:0-35482 GCA_036007765.1 Chitinophagaceae bacterium
GTGTGGGAGTAACCATACTCTCCACGCCCTGCAGGTAACCAACGTCTTCCGGTAAAAATAATTTGGTTGTAAGGCCCTCATCATGAAAACGCTTTCCTACAACTTTTAAAACATCACGCATAGCATTACCATCATAAACGCATGAAGAATAAAACTGCGAAAACCTCGGTTCGTTTTGAATACTCAATGCATAAATATCAATACCCGTCTGCTGTTTTATAATTTTTATATAAGCAACACACATTTCGGCAAACTCATTATACATGTCTGTTTTCAACTGATTAGTTGTGGCTGTAGGATTAGTAGTATAGGCCGGCGCAGAGTTCTGATTTTGGGTTCCATTACCAGGCTTGTTGTTATACTTCATCCAAATGGCAGGGCTCCATACAGATACAATTAATTTCTGCAAACCCGCTGCTTTCATTTTAATTAAATAATCCAAATGCTCGCTTAATGGCTCGTCTGCTCCGCTTATAGATGAATTAATATTAAACTTCGAAAGATCGGTTACAAATGGATCAGCATTATCATTGGCAGGTTCAAAACTTGTAGTAAGGTTATCTCTTAGAATAGTAAGCCCTAAATCATTGATCAGGGTGTTTACAAACGCATCTGTGACAAATGGCCCCTGTGCCCAATATTCTTTTAAAGCACCAAATCCTCCAAATCCTTCCATCGTCTGAAACTTTTTAGTAAGGTCAATGGATACATCAACGGTTTTAGTATTGATTGATGTTGTGACTTCTGCGGGCGTAGATTTTCCATCGCTTACTTTCACTTTCACCACATAAGCATTACCTGCAGCGTATTGGAATGTTTCTATTGTAGTTCCTGCTTTTAATGTTCCCTCACCAAAATCCCAGTTATAAGTCAAAGGGTCGAGTTCCTGATCCGTCGCCGCCAAAGTGAATTTAAAAGTAAATGGATTTACAGAAATTAATTCAACAGTAATAGTTGCCTGCGGACTGTGATTAATTCCATTGTTGTTGCCACTTCCTTTTTTTGAACATCCGAAAATGAAAGCAAAAAAAATTATTAAAATAAGATTGTTGTTAATCATCGGCCTAAAATTTTTTACAATAAATTTTGTATTTCAATATAACTCTAACTCATAAACGAAACTCCCCAAATAAACGGGGAGTCAGGTTTTTGAACGACTACTAGCTATGAGAAAAAATTTTAAAATTCAATTGCGACGGGCTTATATTAATACCCCGGGTTTTGTTTTACGTTCGGATTTACGTCTATCTCACTATTAGGAATCGGAAAATATAAATGCTTCGCTACCTGGAAATTCATATTTGCAGAAACATTAGAACTAAATGTAGAATTATCAACAGTTAAGATTCCCTGTATTTGCCATCTTCTCATATCAAACCATCGTTGTCCCTCACCTGCGAGTTCAATAAGACGCTCATCCATTATCCATTGCATAATTTTGGTTTTATCAGTTTCTGCAGCTGAACGGTCTGCAGGTTCAGTTCCTGCAGGCGCCATAACTCTTGCCCTTGCTCTTACCAGGTTTATGTAGCCAATTGCTTCAGAAGTTGATCCTCCCGATTGTAATACTGCTTCTGCTTTTAATAATAAAACATCTGCAAACCGCAGGATGCGATAATTATTCACAGAAGCTACCCCGGATTGAGATTTTTTATCTCTTTTGACATATTTTGTAACGGTCGAATCCGATGGGTTCAATGTAAGTGACAACCTTGGATCATTAGCATCAAAAGTACTTACCAGCTTAGGTGTTACATAAAAACGTGATCTCCCGAATAACGCGAAGTTGTTATCATAAAATCCCCAGAAAATAGATAAGGCTCCTACAGCGTTATCGAAATCATTTGAAAGCCAAACATTGTCAAAACCAAAAGCCTGTGAAGCCTGGAATTCAAAAAGCGATTCAGAATTATTTTCAGTATCAAAAGCGAAATTATCACCGAAGTCGGTTTGTAATTGAGCGCCCGATACTTTATTGAATGCTGCAATCGCAGCTGTATAATCTGCAGCATTACCACCTGTTACAGACGCCCTGAACACAAGTGATTTTCCCAACATTCCATTGGCTGAGTTAGCGGTTACCCTACCCCGGTTGGCTGCATCCCAACTCGCAGGTAACAACCCTGCGGCATCTGTGAAGTCCTGTATGGCCTGGTCGAGTAATTGGGTTCCGGTCGTACCTGGTGGTGTAAACTGGTTATCGTTTGTAACCCTTTCAAGAACCAGCGGTGATGTGCCAAAAAAGTTCCACAAATTATAAAATGCATAGCCACGAAGAAATAAGACTTCTCCTTTGTGATAGTTTTCCAGGTTGGCTGTCTGATAAATTCCGCTCGCAACTCCTGCTATTTTATCCAGCACCAGGTTAGCTCTCGCTATCATTTGATAATGGGCTGCATATAGCGTGCTCAAAGTGCCGTCGCTCGGCTGCAACGACCCAAACGTTTCAAACGGCTCGTTGTTGTCATTAGTTGTAATGTCATCTCCGGGCAAAAGGAATGCAGGGATTGGCGAGCTGCCAGCATTGTACCAAAAGAAGTCAGTCATCTTTGCATAAACGCCCAAGACAGCTTTAGTGAAGTCATCTTCTTTTGTAAAGTAAGATTGCTCCGTAGGGCCATGCGGAAGCAAGTCCAGTTTGCTCTTACTGCATCCGTTGATGACAAAGCAACAGGCAGCCGCCATGTAGATGATGATAAGTTTGAAGAATGTTTTTTTCATTTTATAATTCATTAAGTTGGATTAAAAGGATGCGTTAATTCCAAATAGAAATTGGCGTGTCGGTGGTATACCATCATTTTCAGGATCAAGCCCGGCCCATTTGGTAATGGTAAAAAGATTTACAGCAGTTATATAAAATCTAAGCTTTTGTATAAATCCAGACTGAGCCAGGTAGTTTGAATTAAGACTGTAGCCTAATTGAATGTTTCTCAATCTCAGGTAAGCGGCACTTTCAACATACTGGCTGGAAAACCTTGAGGGGTCAGATGGGTTGTTAAAAACAGCCCTTGGAATATCGCCCTTGGGATTTTGAGTAGTCCACCTGTTAAGAACCGTCGACCACGCATTACCAAGTCCGCCAAGTCCTTCACCTCCTGCCTTTAGGTAATTATATTTTTTCACATCTCCAACGCCCTGAAAAAGCGCTGTTAGATCAAATCCTTTCCAGTTAGCTCCTATGTTTAATCCATAAAAAAAGCCAGGTATGGTTTTTCCAAGAAATGTCCGGTCATTACTGTTTATAATGCTGTCAGGCGTTTGACTATATCGCTCTTTTGGCTGCGTAGGGTTTCCATACACATCCTGGAAATACAAATCGCCAGGCTTATAAACATATCCTTTTGTAGGATCGCCCAATACCTGGCCGATATTTACATCGGCATGTGATTGTCTCCATGCATCAATCTCGGCCTGGGTTTGAAAAATGCCGGCTGTTTTATAACCCCATAAGTAAAATAAAGAGTACCCCTCTTCTATTCTTCCACCTTCACCTCCCAGCGGGGTTCCATTATATAATTTTACAACTTTGTTATCTACTGTGGTAAGGTTGCCGCTCACATTAAATTGCACAGGGCCGACTGCATTATTATAGCCCAATTGAAATTCAAATCCTTTGTTGCGCACCTTGCCAATATTCAGATCGGCCGGAGACTGTACGCCCGTATTTGGTGGAAGTGAAACCTGTTGAATAACACCATAAGTAAGCTTGTTATAATATTCTGCAGTAAAAGAAACTCTGTTATTAAATAAGATTGCATCGAAGCCAATATTAGTTGTGTGAAGTTTTTCCCATGTAAGCGTCGTGTTTGCAAAATCAGGTAAAGTGGCGCCCTGCGTTTGTGTACCAAGTCCATTTCCAGAGCCGGAACCCAATGGATAGTCAGCGCTGAAATTTACGTTTGATAAAAATCTATAGGCACCAGCCGAATTAATGTTTCCCAATGTTCCCCACCCTCCTCTCAGCTTGAGGTCACTTATAAATGTTGTTTTAGGAAAAAAACGTTCAGAACTTACACGCCACCCTGCTGCGAAAGAAGGGAAATAATCAGTCTTGTATCCCGGAGCAAGTTTAGAGGCACCATCATAGCGAAGTGTGCCGTCAAGATAGTATTTGTCTTTGTACTTATAGCTTAACCGCCCAACATATCCTATCAACTGAAGCTCTTCCAGAATGCCTGCAAAGCCCGATGTATAAGGAGGTTGATTCCGGATGCCGCGGAATTGGGGGTCGGTATAGTCAACCTTTCCGCTTAAATCATTTACATACCAGTTAGTATATTGATCAGAAACGGCAGCAATAAAATCTATATTATGATCATTAAAAAAAGTATGGTTGTAATTAAGCGTTATCTCTTTATTGATGTTATAGGTTTTACCTTGTCTTTCACCATAAGTCCCTACAGCCTGCGCATTTCCGCCGGCGTATGGGTTGCCCGGTGTCTGTGAAAACCGCCACTGATCGTTGTCCTGCCATTGTTTCCTAAGATTCACAAAATAGTCTCCGCCCAGTGATGCTTTTAATCTTAACCCGGCAATAGGCTCAATTTGCACATACGCGTTTCCTAAAGCCCTGGTTAAATTATACCTGTTGTCACTAAGCTTTTGAAACCCAAAAACATTATACCTGGTTTGTGGCCCCCATAATAATTTTGGATCTCCATCTACAAATAATTTTTGAGGCTGGCCTTCTGCCGTAGCCTGAGAAATTAATGCAGAAATTAATTTATTTCGATATTCTATTTCCTTGGGTGTTGGATTTGCAGGAAGGGGATATTTAACTTCAAGAGCTGCTACATCATAAGCGGGATTTATTTTGAAGGTGCCGCTGGTTACTGCCGCATATCCGGTTGGATCGGCGGGATCAAAAATCGGCTGGAAAGGAATCGTCGAAATCATAGTTGGTAAATCAGACTGCGTATTCACCAGTGCATTTTCATTCACAAGGCGAAGCGTTAAACCTGCGTTTACAAACTTTGAAATTCTTGTATCAATATTGGTAGCGACAGTATAACGTTCAAGGTTATTTGATTTGAGAGGGCTTTCCTGCTTTGCATATCCCATGGAGATGTAATACTTAGTACCCTCGCTGCCGCCACTCACCCTCACACTATAATCCTGTATAGGGGCATCTTTATTTTTCAAAGCGTCCTGCCAGTTAACAGTTGGATTATTCCCTGCATATAATGTATTGGCCTGGTCATATCGTGGACCGAATTTTTGTTCGAAGGTTTTTCCGGGCTCCGGATTAGCTGCGTATGCTTCACGCACCAAATCGAAATACTGTGGAGTAGTGAGTGTTGAAATTGATTTCGGGATGTTTTGTATTCCATATTGTGCAGTAAGCTCTACACGGGGCCGGCCGGTAGTTCCCTTCTTTGTGGTAATCAGTATAACGCCATTGGATGCACGAACGCCATAAATCGCCGCTGCCGATGCATCTTTTAATACAGTTATAGATTCAATATCCTGCGGATTAATCATCGAGAAGATATTGACAGGAGAACGGATATCACCTATACCACCATCCGTAATACCGCTGCCACCTTCAAAAATGGGAACACCATCAACTACATAAAGCGGCTCTGCGTTACCGAAAGTATTTACACCCCTGATTCTTATTGTAGGCCGTGACTGAGGATCGCCTCCGCCAGAACTTACAAATACACCGGCAGCTCTGCCCTGCAACGCAAGCTCAGGAGTAAGCGATGTACTTTTTTCGATGTCTTTACTACTCACTACAGATAGCGCACCTGTCACATCTTTTCGCTGGCGGGTTCCATAGCCAATCACGACAACTTCTTCCTGCTGAGAAAGAAATCTTTTTAATACCACATTCACTGAGGTTTTACCGTTAACATTAATTTCCTGTGTCTCCATACCTACATAAGAAATTGAAAGAATTTTCGATGAGTTATCAGGAATCTCAATTTGGAATTCGCCATTTGAATTTGTTGATGTTCCTATAGAAGAATTCTTAAGTTGAATACTTGCTCCTATAACAGGCTGGCCGCCTTCATCGGTAACCTTGCCTCTTACCTGTATAGGCGGCGGTGGCAATGGCACCTCGTGCAATTGCGCCTGCATTGCGGGTTTGCGTGAAACTACAATGGTATTGTTTTCGATGGAGTACATAAGCGGCTGCCCTTTAAAACAATATTGCAGTGCATCAAGCACAGGAACATCTTTTACATTGATGCTCACCGGTGGCACATCTTTTATAGTATTTTTAGAAAAAAGAAAACCGAATCCCGTTTGTTTTTCAATCTCTTTAAACACTTTAAAAAGAGGCGCATCTTTTAAAGAAAGCGTAACGGTCTGAGTTACTCCTTTTGCAGAAATCTGTAAAAATGCAGCAGTCAGTAAAACGAAAGTCAATTTCATTGCTTTCAAAATTTGAGGTGTCAACATCCAGGCTACTTTGTTTCGGCTTTCAGCAGCGCAGCTTTGGTTACTGCATGTTTTTAAATTCATACATTTGCATTGTTTAGGTTAATGAATAAATGATTCTTCGCAGTTTTATTTTATTTCTATAACGACCTTAACAGCCGGAAATGTTCGCGCATTTCCGGCGTTTATTTTAGCGGCTTTTCATTATTTTACAATAATATTTTTTCCCTGGATTCTAAACCCCACTCTCCCCGTTTTTTCGAGCATAGCCAGTATCTGGGATATGTTCACGTTTCTTGAGATAACACCAACAAATTCTTCATTGGTAACATTCCCGTCATAGCTCGCTGTTATTCCATACCATCTTTCAAGTTGCCTCATTATACTCTTTATATCAGCATCCTGAAAAATAAATTTAGAATTCTTCCAGGCCAAAACTTCATCCAGGTCAACTTCCTTTTTTTTAACGGGCAGATCATTATTCCCATTGATTGCTATTGCCTGCTGACCCGGCGCGATTAAAATATTTGAATTGTTTTTGGTAACCTTCACAGAGCCCTCAATGAGCGTGGTTTTTGTAGCATCTTCATTCTCATAAGCGTTAATATTAAAATGAGTGCCTAAAACTCTTACTTCAATATCATTTATCATTACATGAAATGGCTTGCGGGCGTCATGGACCACTTCAAAGTAAGCCTCACCTGTTATACTTACTTTTCGATCATCGCCGGGAAAGGAAGTAGGATAAGTAATTGAACTCGCAGCATTCAACCAAACTTTAGTATCATCTGCAAGTATTACCTGGTATTGCCTTCCAACAGGAGTTGACATAGTGTTGTAGGCAACCTCGGAAGAATTGTTTTTTACAGAATAAGATAAAAGCCCGTTCCTATTTATGACTTGCGAATGACCCTGCAATCCAACTGAACCTTGTAAACTGTCCAGGACTATTTTACTTCCATCAGAAAGCGTAAGCACGGCGCCTGTTTTACCTGGAGGAATATCATGTGAAACATTTTTCACAGTTGTAGCGGTAGTAAGATTGCTATTTGATTTTTGAAAAATGAATAATGAGGATACAGCGGCTAAAAACAAAATAACGGATGCTGCTGCAACCAGTCTTCTGAATCGTAATAATTTGGCTGGCTTTTTTGTCGTACGGGAAATTTCTTTAGATAGAAAATTTTGTATGGCCGATTTTAATTCCAGGTTCTCCTCGCCCAAATACTTGTCCTCAAGAAAATCATTCCTGACTATACTTTCAAATTGCTCGCGGTATTCTTCATGTTTTAATAAATCTGCCAGTCGGTGCTTTTGTGCAAGTGAAAGCTTACCGGAAAGGTATTGCGACAATAATTCTTTCAATAATTCCTGGTCCATATTACAAGCGTTATTATAAAGACGCTGTAAAAATTAAAGTCGGGTGGGTGCGACAGGAATTTTTTTTATTTATGTAAACTTATAAAAGCAGTATGAAGGCAATGAGAATCACCGGGTAATCTTTATTGGAGTAAACATAAGTTCTCAGAAAATTTAAAGCAAGCACTATATGTTCTTTTACTGTATTCTTCGAAATATTTCTGCTCGTGGCAATTTCCTCATAGCTGAGGCCTTCAAACCGGCTCTTCTTGAAAATAACTTTTCTCACGGCAGGCAGCTTTTCAATACCCTCCAGTACACGGTTCCAGGTTTCTTTGTATTCAAGTTGCTGGTCTGGAATAAGTATATCTTCACGCGTTTCCAACAGGTCTTCGCCGGTAAGGCTTTCCAGCTTTTTACGCATTGAAGAAATAATATGATGCTTTCCCAGGATAAAAAGATAGCTTTTAAAATCCCGAACTTCCGTTAACGCTTCTCTTTTATGCCAGACTTTTAAAAATATATCCTGCGTGATTTCCTGTGCACGGGTAACAGATTTAGAATATGCCAGCGCATGGCTGTAAACTTTATTCCAATAGTAATCTACCAATATGGTAAATGCCTTCTGCTCACCAGACGCTACTTGTATTAATAGTTCACTTTCGTTATATGTTGAGCCTTGAACCATTTCAAAAATTAATGTTGGCTAAAATAAATAATAGATTAACTGCGTCCGCTTCAATCGTTATTTCTGTTGGAACAAAGCAATCGTTTTATTTAAGTCGTTGAGGAAATACAAAAATTCTTTTAAAGCTTTTACACAATTAGGGAATTTCTAAATCTAAATTAGAAGGAATTATTTCTCACTCTGTACTGCTCTATGCTGACGACATTTTTTTAAAGCAGCACACTTTTTAAAAGAAAGCCTTATTTACTCACAAAACTCGCTGGATAGATGAAATTATAAGTTCCTGAACCGACTTCAATCTCAACATCATTACCAGATTGTTTTACATTTTTAAAGGCAGCTGATAAATCCCTGCCACTTTCTTTTATCTTATCAATTTGTGTAGATGGTAACCTGATAGTAGCAGTAGTATTGCCGGGAATTGTTACATCAAACATAAGATTTCCATCTTTGATTTTCCATGCGGATGCAATGGCTCCATAAACACTTTCATATAGCGCTTTTGCATAAGTCAATCTTCGATCCGGATGTGGCTGAATTATAATTTTTTTATAACCTGCTGAACCAATTTCTATGCCTGCGACCACCCTGTACATCCAATCCCCAATAGCGCCATACGCATAATGGTTGAAGGAATTCATTCCTTCATCCTGGAAAGTACTGTCTGTTTTTTCTCCGTCCCATCTTTCCCAAATTGTTGTAGCTCCCATCTTTACAGGATATAACCATGACGGAAAAGTTTGTTGCAGCAATAAATCGTATGCTACTGATGTTTGCCCATTTTCTGAAAGAACATGACATAAGTAAGGAGTGCCTAAAAAACCCGTAGACAAGTGATTGCCTCTTCTTTTGATATCATCAACTAAATATTTTGTAGCATTTTGCCTTAGGCCATCCGGTAATAAATCAAACATCAGCGCTAACACATAACCAGTTTGTGAATCAGAAAAAACACGCCCTTCTTCTGTAACATAGTTTTTATTAAATGCTTCTTTTACTTTTTCAAAAATATCGTTGTATGTTTTTTCATCTTCTTTATTATTCAATACACCGGCTGCTCTTGAAACTAATTTTGCTGAATAAGCATAGAAAGCGGTTGCAATCATATCCGGATTTGTGTAACCATCCGGCTCAGTATGATTTTCTATTTTCGGTTTGTAATAAAGCCAGTCTCCAAATACACTTCCATTTTTCCAAATGTAATTATCACCGGCTTTTTTGTGAATGTAGTCAACATAAGCTTTCATGCTTTCATATTGATTTTTTAGAATTTGTGTATCACCATAAACTTTGTACATAGTCCATGGTGCAATGGTGCTTACATCTCCCCATCCTGCAGAAGTACCACTGTTATTTTTTAAAACATCGGGAATTACAAATGGCACCTGCCCGTCGGCATATTGATCTGCGGCTAAATCTTTCAGCCATTTTGTGAAGAAAGGTGCAACATCCATATTAAAGGCAGCGGTGCGGCAAAACGCCTGTGCATCACCTGTCCAGCCAAGACGTTCATCTCTTTGCGGGCAATCAGTCGGCACATCTAAAAAATTCCCTTTTTGCCCCCACTGAATATTATGCTGTAATTGATTTACCAATGAATCAGAACATGCAAAGGAACCGCTTACAGCCATATCGGAATGAACGACTACTCCTGTAATATCGTCTTTTGTTAATTCGCCGGGATAATTATTCAATGCCACATAACGGAAACCCATAAACGTAAAGTGTGGTTCGTAAACTTCAACTCCATTTCCTTTTAAAGTGTATTTCAAAGAAGCGCTCGCAGCTCTTAAATTTTTTGTATAAAATTCCCCATATTTATCCAGCACCTCGGCATGGCGAACCGTAACGGTTTGCCCACTTTGTCCCTTTACTTTTAACCTGATCCATCCAACCATATTCTGTCCCATATCGGCTACGAGGGTACCATTAGGTGTTTTAAATATTTTTATTGGTTTCAATTCCTGTATTTTTTGCATCGGCGCATTTTGCGATGCAATTAAAATTTTATTATCATAGCTGGCAACATGCACAGGTTGCCATTTTGAATCATCGAAGCCTGCCTTACTCCAACCTGGCATTTCTTTACGGGCATCATACTTTTCTCCATCATAAATACCATCCTCGATAATTGGGCCATCCTTTGTTGATCTCCAGCTACTATTAGTGCCAACGGTTTCTTCACTTCCATCGGTATATTGAATATGGATCTGCGCCAATAACCCAAGTGTTTTTCCATAAATTCCCCATGAACTAACCCAGCCTAACGGGCCCCTGTACCAGCCATCGCCTAACATAGCACCAAATGCATTTTTTCCTTGTTGTAATAAATTAGTGACATCATACACCTGGTATTGTAAACGTTTATTATAAGATGTCCATCCCGGAGTTAATACCATGTCTCCCACTTTTTCGCCATTAATATAAAATTGATAAAGACCATGGCTTGTTATATAAGCTCTTGCAGAACTAATTTTTTTATCCAGTGAAACCTCTTTCCTGATAAATGGCCCGGCTATATATTGTGTGGTATCCTGAACAGGTTCTATCCATTGAGCTTTCCAATCTGCAGCGTTCCATAATCCTGTTTCAAAAAAAGCGGGCTCGCTCCACTTAGATTCTTTACTATTGTTATCCCATACTTTTATGTGCCAAAAATATCTTGTTCCTGGCTCTAATGAAATTCCTTTATAACCTACTAATATAGATTCACCAGAAGACACATTACCACTTTCCCAAACTATCCCATTCTTCGAAAATTTTGGATCTGTTGCGACATTTATTTGATAAGAAGCCTGCATGACGTTCCTTTCAGGAGATTTAATTTTCCAGCCAAGCCTTGGTTGTGATGTACCAATACCGATGGGATCTTTCTTGTATTCGCAGGACAAATCATATACTGTGATTACCTGGGCATCCAGGCTAAGGCTAATCAATATAAGAAGATTAATCATTAACATTTTCATACTATTTCTTTATGTTATTTATAAGATTATTTCATTTTAAATTTAGTGTTGTAATTATTTATTATTAAAAGAAAAGGAGAATAGATCGCTCTGCATAAAATATTTATATTTTTTGATGTTAAATGCCCGCAAGCTATTATGCATCTGTTACCTCTCCAAATCGCGGCCCGTAAAGGCTTGGGCCTCTCTATCCTTCGACAAGCTTAGGAGAGGAGGAACTGAATACTTAGAAATAATTTACTTACCTAGCAATGCAAAAGCTATATAACTGTCTCCTGATCTGGTTCCCATTTTACCACCACCGCATGCAATAACTATATACTGCCTGCCATCAACTTCATACACGGCAGGAGTCGAAGGCCGGCGATGGTAATTTTGTTTGCCATAATAACTCCCCGTTTCTTTTATTAAATGCCCGGAACATTCCATCCTTTGTGCACCAATAAATAAAAGGCCGCCTGCAGTAATTGCCGAAGCGCCATTTCAGGTTTTCCATTATCTGCGTTTATGCTGTACAGATAGGAACCCGCAGTGTAATAAATCCGTTTATCATTCTTTCCATCACTCCAGTAATAAACACCCCTGCAATTATTCATAATAAAAGATGATCTTTTATCACCGGCCAGGGAATCAAAGGGATTAAAAATCCATTTTTGTTTTCCGGTTCCGGCATCAAGTGCAAATAGTTTCATCTGCGGCGAAGTGCCATATAAAATTCCACCAACAATTATGGGGTTGCATTGTATTTGTGATTGATGCACTGTGTCCGCATCTCCGGCATGATACTCCCAGGCTACCTTTAATTCCTTTACATTGGAAGTATCGATTTGTGTGAGCGAGGAATATTGAATACTTGCCGGTGAGCCTTTGTAATTTGACCAGGTTGTATAATTTTCTTTTGACCGGCATCCAAAAGATAAAAAAATAAACAGAAGTGTTATTTTAGCAATCGGGTTTATCATAATTCAATTTACAACCAATAATTAAAAAAGCCTCATCTCAATCCCTCTCCAAAAATTGAAAGGGAGTAGAATCTGTATTTACTTTTTTTGAGTAATGCCTTTCCATTCGTCTGTACGAAATGATGAAGCAGGCAGGCCGTCTTTATTGTAAAGGTTCGCATCATCAGGATTGTTGCCCCATGCGTATCTCACGGCAACCGGATTTTTAATCTCGTCACTATATACAACTACTTTATCACCATCTAAATAAGCCTTTGCCCAAACGAATTTTTTATCTTCCCCGGCTACTGCAAAACCTTTTGCATATCCGTATCTATCTTTCAGCATTAATCCACTCCCCGCATTTGAAAAGCTAATAATGATTTTATTATCTGCTTTTTTCATTGATTGATATTGAGGGCCGGAATAAACGATGTCTTTCCCATAGGCAACTTTCTCTGCAACTAACGCTAACCTGTACCCGACGTCCTGTTTATTTTTAGGATGAATATCATTCCGCTCTCCAATATCAGTGATAATTGCCTGCCCGGTTGCGGGAAGTGAAAGGGTCATACTTTGAGCTTCTCTTAATTCAGCCCAATCACTTTGTGCAGGAATGGAATCAGGCGCCATAAAATTTGCAAGCTGTACCCAAAAAAACGCAAAGTTATCGTTCCAGTGTTTGCGCCAGTCCATTATCATTTGAGGAAACATGGCCCGGTAATCATATGCTTCCTGTGTATTGGCTTCGCCCTGGTACCAGATAGCGCCTTTAATTGCATATTGCGTAATTGGGGCGATCATCGCATTATATAATTGAGAAGGAAAAGCATTAGGCCCAATATCCTGTATTCCAAAAGCAGTATTAATTGCAGATGGCTTGTATTGCCACGTCCCTGCCAAAGGAATTCTTTTGCCATCAATTTCAATATACATTTGTTCGGCTTTTCCATAAAAGCCACCACCCCCACCGGTATCGGTGACTTTAACCACGATGGTATTCTTTCCTTTTTTAAATCGAGCTGAACTCAATTTATATGCTCTTTCCGCAGAATAATTATTAGTAGCTCCTGACTGCACACTATTGAGATAAGTAACATCATTATCGTCAATCGGGCCAAGATTTAAAACGCCATCTTTTCCAAACATCGCTTCAGGCAATTCAAATTCTTTTTTGAACCAAATGTTACCATCTGCATTACCTATCTCAGAAGATTCCCAGGGTTGCGGTTGCTGTATATTTTTCCACCCTTCATTTGGTGCGGTAAGCGCATACCATTTTTCAATATCGCCTTTATCATTTTTAAGCGAGGTCACAAATTCTCCCTGCCTTGTTTTCATCATCGCATCTTCCTTATCTTTTTCATCAAGATTTACACCTTTATATTTTTCTTCTTTGCCCATCACATCCCAGCTCGTCCACGTCTGAATATTAGTGCCGCCCCATGATGTATGAATCAAGCCAATTGGAATATTTAAATCGGTATTTATTTTGCGTCCAAAAAAATATGCTACGGCAGAAAAGTCAGGAACAGTTTCAGGATTGCATTCCTGCCAGCCGGCATCTGCAACATCTTTAAGCGGCTTGTAAGCCGTTGCTTTCTTAACTGTAAAAAGCCTGATAGAAGGATACTTGCTTTCTGAAACTTCCTTTGCTCCATCTCTCGTGTTTCTTAAACCAAATTCCATATTGGATTGGCCACTGCAGATCCATACATCGCCCATCAAAATATTTGTCAAAGAAATATTGTTTTTTCCTGTGATAGTCATTGTAAACGGGCCGCCATAATTCATAGGTTTAAGCATAAGCAGCCAGCTTCCATCTTTACCAGCTTTTGTTTTTACGTTCTGTCCATTAAAATTTATTGCAACCGATTCACCTTTATCAGCCCATCCCCATATTTTTAGCGGCTTGTCTCTTTGCAGAACCATGTTACTTGTAAAAATATTTGGGAGTGTAACATCTGCAAAAGCATTGATGCAAATACAGGAAACAAATAGAGAAAAAAATATTTTCATTAGTTGAGTTTTTATTTTTGGATTTATTGTTGTCTTCACCTCAACTCCTCTCCATTCTTCGACAAGTTCGGGAGAGAGGGAACTGCATTATTACGAAGCTCTTTATGAATGCGAATGATTTTATTTAAACAAAAGCATCGCTGTACCGATAAGCTTCAATTAATTTTTGTTCTCCCTCTTTCCCCGCAACGGAATTCCCATGCTCCATTCCCAAAATGCCTTTATACCCTTTCTCATAAAGATGTTTAAAAATATTTTTATAATTCATTTCTCCGGTTGTAGGTTCATTACGGTTGGGGTTATCACCTATTTGTAAATACCCAATAGCTTCCCATGAAGCGTCAATATTGTTTATGATATTTCCTTCATTTCGCTGCATGTGGTACATATCAAATAAAAACTTGCACGATGGACGGTTCACTGCTTTGCAAATTGTGTATGTCTGATCTGAATGCCTGAGAAAAAGCTCCGGCGTATCGCTTAACGCTTCGAGAACCATTACCAGGCCATGTGGTTCAAGAATATCACAGGCAGGCCTAAGCGCTTCTATTACATTGGCGGTTTGATATTCTACAGAAAGTTTGTGTTCATAATTTCCCGGTACCACGGTAATCCATGTGGCATTGCAACGTTTGGCACAATCTATCGCTTGCTTACAGGAATTTAAGAATTTTTCCCTCCATTCCTTATCGCCTGAAGTGAGTGATGTTTTAACGGGCCAATGATCAAAGTTCATCACAAAAACTCCCATGCGCATATTAAGTTTACTAAGAACATTACCAATTTTTTCCTGCTCGGCTACCGGCCTGTCCATAAAACCATTGTCTTCTATAGCCCGAAAGCCTTTATCATAAGCTAATTGAATCTGGTCAATAAAGTTAGCGCCAGCACTGTTTTTAAACATTCCATCGTGAATGGCATAATCAAGATGGAAGGGTTTATCAGCATATTTATTTTTATTATCGCCACGCGATGATAACTTGGTTGCCGTCAATCCCACGCCTGCCAGAAACGATTGCTGAATGAAATTTCTTCTTTCCATATGTTTATTAATTTTTAGGAATTGAAATCTATTGATAGTTAAAATACAAACTGTATCGTACTGTTGGAAGTCTTTCGTAAAGTTATAGGAAATACAATCATGTAAGCTTAAAGAACAATTTTTATAAATTTTTTTTTTGGGAAACTATAGATAAGTATGTAAAAAAAAATACTATTTTTAGTTCTCCTAACGATTCTTGTAACAAATGATTCAGCCAGAATTAATAACTGTGTATAATATTAACTATTCAGCAATTTATAGAAGCGATCATTCCTATAAAAATCAAATCCGTAACCTTGCAATGTATTCTCCTAAATATTTTCTCAATAATCTTTTTCTTATTAAAAATCAACTGCTAAATGGATACAATTAATCGTAAACAACTATTTCTCGCCAGCCGCATTGCGCTCTTAGTAACTGCGATGACCTTCATTTTCAGGTCTTCTCTTGAAGGAGTATGGAGCAATGAATTTCATTTAACAAAGGAACAGCTGGGCTGGGTATTCAGTCCCGCCTTTTGGGGTTTCACCCTTGCTATGGTATTCGGTGGGCCTCTTTGCGATATCATAGGGATGAAACGAATATTAGGCCTTGCCTTCATTGGGCATATAGCCGGCATCGTTATATACCTCGTTGCGAAAGATGCTACCATGTTATTTATAGGAACTGTTTTTATTGGTGTCGGCAATGGGATGGTTGAGGCCGCATGTAATCCTTTAACGGTTACATTGTTCCCTAATGATAAACCAACCATGCTGAACCGCTTCCATGTATGGTTTCCGGGTGGTTTTGTTATTGGCGGTTTGCTCGCTTATGCAATGATCGAAAAAATGCATTTGGACTGGCGTATTTTAATTGCAACTCTTTTCATTCCTGCAATTATTTATGGCTTGCTTTTTTTAAAATTAAAATTTCCACAAACAGAAAGAGTTACCAGCGGTGTAACTACCAAACAAATGTTTACAGCATGCTTAAAACCCTTATTTATTGTAATGGTTGTGTGCATGTTTATGACCGGTGCAACGGAATTAGGGACTAACACGTGGATCGTTGCTTTATTGCAGGGCGCAAATGTTTCGGGCATATTGATCCTTGTATTTATAAGTGGATTGATGGCTGTTGGAAGATCTTTTGCGGGGCCGTTAGTGCATCGGTTAAATCCAAACGGTATGCTTATTTTTTCTTCTTTATTTGCCGGAATAGGACTGATACTATTAAGTATAGTGACCGGCCCTGCTGCTTTTGCAGCCGCTTTTGTATTTGCTCTTGGTATCTGTTTTTTCTGGCCCACCATGTTAGGTTTTGTTTCTGAATACTTACCCGAGACAGGAGCCCTTGGGCTTTCTTTAATGGGTGGCGCCGGAATGTTCTCTACGTCTTTGATTGTTCCCATTATGGGTCATTGGTACGATAATTTCAGGGCAGGCGCAATTGCTAATGGTGCGGATGCCGCAGCCGCAGATGCTGCTGCGGGTTCACATACTTTTTTACAAGTTGCTGTGATGCCCGCAATTCTATTGGTGATTTTCACGATCATATATTTCAGCCGAAAGAATTTTTATAAAAATCATCATGATCAAAAGGCAGCAGCAAAGGGAGCTGCAGAAGCCATAGCGTGATGAACTAAGGGCGAACCGCTTTATCAATATCAATAACACCTAATCCGTCGGCCACCTTAGGATCTATAGTTCCAATAAGATTGCCATCGGTAACTATCCAGCTTTCTGATACAAGCGGGTCACTTTGATCAGTATCGGGATTATAACCATAATAATTTACCGTAGCTTTTTCCTTATTAAGTGTGATATAGGCATAACCGTTATATCCTAATGGTGTTTGTTGAGAATTCTCGGCCGTTGATCTTTCCCTTAAATCATATATGGCGAGATATTCGAAGCCGGCATTGGGCCTTCCCTTTTTATCGGTTTTTACCGGTTCCTTCCTGTGTACCTGGTTATCATTTTTATCTTTCTTTTTTTCATTAAGGTCAACAGGCATTCCGGCGTGGCCCAAGCATCTACCGAAAGCTTTAACTACATGATCACCTTTGCTGCATCCGTACATAGAAAAATAATGTTCATGGCCCCAGAACCAAAGTATTTTTTTATGAATACCGATAAGTTCCGGCCTGGCTAAAGTGGTTGCAGGTATAGGATAAGCGTAATTTTTAAATATTCCCCAGGGTTGATGGTGTGTCAGTAATATTATTCCACGCTTATCATCGGGCTTATTAAAGACTTCTTTTTCCAGCCACTTCAGTTGGTCATCCTTTATATCTAATTTAGTATTTCCGGATAAAGCATCACCTGATGGGTGCAGAAAAGATTTAATGCGGGATACTAATGAATAATGCGAATCTGTTGCAGTGTCCAATGCAATAATCCTCCAATGCTCATTCTCCAGGCAGAAATAACTATAGTCCTGCTTTCTTCTATTCGTCATGTTTCCATCATTCCATGTTCCCATCCATTTGTTGAGCAATGTGTCATAATAGTTCACACCTTCGGAATACATCTCATGATTCCCCAATAATGCCAGGCTTCCTAACCTGCCATAGCACCATATTTTATTGTCAGGATTAAAACACTGATCAATTTCATTATCACTGCCTGTAAAATAGGTATCGCCTAAATGAATAGTATAGTCTGGTTTTTTCTCTGCAACATTTTTAGCTAAGTTAACTGACTCACGTGTAAAGGTGCCCCAGTCACCAAGTAAAGCGATGTTAATTTCGCTAAGTTCGTTCTCGCCAGGCATTTGGTATATTCCACTTTTCGGTTCTCCTTTGTAGTTAGGAGGTGGGGTAGTTCGAAAAACATTTTCTAAAGTTTGGCGCACAACATTAATTGCAATCTTTCTATCATGAATTTTTAAATATTTCTCGTCACTATAAGTCTCGTCGGGGCCTGGTTTATCATTCTCTTTTTCAAGCTTCGACATTTGAAGATTGGCCAAAGGATCATTCGAATGATCAACAAGTTTATTAAAATCTCTTAATTCATTTGCCATAAGAAATATTTTAAGTTAATTAACATTTAATACTTCATACTTCAGCATAGAGGTAAGGAATTCATAAATAGATTAGTAGAGTATAAAAGGGCAGGCTAAGTTTCAGACTGCAAGATAAAAGGATTTCAAAATTTTAGAAAATTTTTTCTATTCTTTACTGAAATAAATTGCACAAAAATTTATTATAGGATGGCCGGGTTTATAAGCTTGAGCTGTTTATTTTAAAAAAGAAAAATTAAAAAAGAATTTTTAGCGTAAAAATTTATTATAGAAAATGGTATCTAAAAGTCGCAACATAATACAACAACATTCAAAATTTTGCTACATAGTAAAAAAAGAACTTAAAAATATTATTTAGCTGAATGGAAAAATCGCAGTAATCAAAAAAGAAAATTTCGTAGGATATTTTTTTAGAATGTATTAGCAAATGATATGACGTACCTGCATTTTTTTAAACTTAAAAAAAGAAAATATTCAAATTATTGGCGCTCATTCTATTAAATCGTTAAACAGTTTAGCTTTTCATCCATTTCTTCTCATTTCCCTATATTTGCAGCCGGCAAGTCTTATACGGCCAGCTCCTACAGAACTCCCCCAGGATCGGAAGATAGCAAGGGTATGCGGTTGAGCGGTGCGATGTAAGTAACTTGCCGATTTTTTTTTGCTTTTTTGGCCAAAAATTACACGCTTGTAAATTCAGGATCACTCTCGTCCGGTTTAAAAATTCTTCCCAGTTCTTCACCCTAACCTCATCTTCATTCATTCAATTTTAAACAAATATCTTTGCAGAAATAATTATATCATTTTAAATAGATAAATAATCATGAAATTTTTTATTGATACAGCAAATCTTAACCAGATAAAAGAAGCCAACGATCTTGGCATCCTCGACGGCGTTACAACCAATCCATCATTGATGGCGAAAGAGGGCATAAAGGGCACAGAAGCTGTAAATAATCATTATAAGACAATTTGTGAAATGGTTGATGGTGACGTGAGCGCTGAAGTAGTAACCACCGAATTCAAAACAATAATTGAAGAAGGGAAAAAACTTGCTGCTATTCATAAAAATATTGTTGTAAAGGTTCCTATGATACCTGAGGGTATTAAAGCGATAAAATGGTTTAGTGATAATGGCATTCGTACAAATTGTACATTAATATTTAATGCAGGCCAGGCTATTCTTGCTTCTAAGGCTGGAGCAGCCTATGTTTCACCGTTTATTGGCCGTATTGATGATATTGGCTGGGATGGAGTAGAACTTATTGCGCAGATTGCACACATATTTGAAATACAGGGATATGATACCGAAATACTTGCGGCATCCATACGCAGCCCTTTGCATATTATTAAATGTGCTGAAGCCGGAGCTAATATTTGCACTTGCCCGTTGGAATCTATTCTTGGCTTAACAAAACATCCGTTAACTGATTTGGGTCTTGCCAAATTTCTTGAAGACGCTAAGAAATTTGCTTAAAATTTTGCAAACCAAAATGCCCTGCTATTCGTTAAACCGGCAGGGCATTTTGTTGTGATTTCATAGTGTTAGCTCTTTTTCTTTCGGGATGATTTTTTATTATTAATTTCTTCCATTAATTCATCCATAGTTTTTAATTTTTCATCATTAGGTTTTTTCTTCACATACATTATAAACTCCTTACTTAAAGAATTATTTGATTTTAAAACCGCTCTAATAGAAACCTTTTCTTTTGAAAAATCTTTATCAATCCAAAGACTATTCCCGGAAAATTTTCCATCGCTGGCTGTAAAAATTATTTCACTGCTGTCAAGTGGTATGAAATGGCCATCAGGTAATTTACCGTCAATGTTGATATAATTATATGTACCCTTTTTCAGACTGTCAGTGTATAGGTTCACATATATGCTCTCAATCTTTTGAGCATAAGAGAAAGAAGAAATTGTTAAGGAAAGGAAAAATAGAAATTGCTTCAAGAAAATATTTTGCTAATAGATTGAAAATTTTATGCCAGAGTTGCATTTCTCTTAACGCTAAAGCGGATTGCTTGAAGTCTTTAACAAAAATTAAAATTTGTTGTTTAAAAATTTCCCTACATCTTTGCAATCACGAATGAAAATCAATAACACATACAATAGCTGGTGGCACGCAATCAACTGATTGTGCCGCTTTGCTTTTATTTGTGTATTAAATAAATCTAACGCCCCGGCACTAAGCCGGGGTTTTTTTATGTTATGAAGAAAGCAGAATTATCAACCTCGTACAAAAAATTATTGGCAGATGTATTTACACCTGTTGGAATTTACCTCAGGCTTCGTGACCGGTTCAGGGATACGATTCTTTTAGAAAGTGCCGACTTTCATGCTGGTGACAACAGCTATTCATTGATTGGTATCAATGCTATTGCAGGTATTGAAATACGGAATATGACTGAGATAGAATATAAGTTGCCGGGAAAAGAGCCAAAAAAAATTACAATCACTAATAAGGCCACCATTGCAGAGGAAATATGGAGTTTTATGCAACATTTTAATATAAGTGATCATGCGGAATCACCTGTGAATATGGCCCAGGGCTTATTTGGATACACGACTTATGATGCCGTGCAGTTTTACGAAACGATTAAACTTAATATTGATACAAAAGATAATGGTAAAAATATTTCTCCGGAAATTCCTTTAGTTCGGTATCGTTTATACCAATACGTTATAGTTATTAATCATTTTAAAGATGAATTATTTATTTGTGAAAATCATTTAAAAGGAATTGAAAGTGAATTGGAAATTGTTGAAAGCCTTATAAGAAGTAAGGACGTTCCGTCGTACCCTTTTACTGTAAGAGAAACTGAAACATCATCTCTCACTGACGATGATTATATTAGCCTTGTGAAAAAAGGAATTGCAGGGTGCGCCAGGGGAGATGTTTTCCAGGTAGTACTGAGTCGTAAATTCAGGCAAAAATTTTCGGGTGATGAATTTAATGTTTACAGAGCTCTGAGAAATATAAATCCAAGTCCATATCTTTTTTATTTTGATTATGGTGATTACCGGCTTTTTGGTAGCAGTCCTGAGGCTCAGCTAATCGTAAAAAATAATATCGCTATAATGCACCCGATTGCAGGAACATTTAAAAGAACCGGTAATGATGTTACCGATGAAGCGCTTGCTGAAAAACTTTCAAAAGATGCGAAAGAAACAGCCGAGCACACCATGCTCGTGGATCTCGCACGTAATGACCTAAGCCGTATGTGCAGCGATGTTGCGGTTACACGGTTTAGCGAAATTCAATATTTTTCTCATGTTATTCATATGGTAAGTGAGGTAAAAGGAACTGTAAAAAAAGATACCAATCCTTTTGAATTACTTGGAGTAACATTTCCTGCAGGCACATTAAGCGGAGCACCAAAATACAAAGCCATGCAGCTTATTAATGAATATGAAAATGATGCAAGAAGTTTTTATGGAGGTTGTATCGGCTTTGTGGGATTTAATGGAAGCCTCAACCATGCAATTATGATCAGAACTTTTTTGAGTAAAGAAAATAAACTTATTTACAGGGCAGGCGCAGGTGTTGTGGCAGCATCAGTACCTGAAAGTGAATTGCAGGAAGTAACGAATAAATTAAATGCGCTGACAACAGCAATAAAGAAAGCAGAAAAAATTTGAGAATGAAAATTTTGATTTTTGATAACTATGATTCATTTACCTACAATCTTGTGCATGTGGTGGAAAAAATAATTCATGGGAAAGTTGATGTGTTTCGCAATGATAAAATAGCGCTTGAAAAGATAAATGATTACGATAAAATAATCTTATCGCCGGGGCCGGGCCTTCCAAATGAATCTGGTTTGTTACTTCCGCTTATAAAAGAATATGCATCTTCCAAATCCATATTGGGCGTATGTCTGGGCCACCAGGCAATAGGACAGGTTTTCGGTGGAAACCTTGTTAATTTAAGTACGGTGTATCATGGCGTAGCCACTAAGATTGAAATTAAAAAAGAAAGAACGCAATCAAAGAATGACGTATTCAATGAATTGCCTGGTGAAATGGAAGTTGGCCGCTATCATTCGTGGATTGTGAGCAAAGAAAATTTTCCTGAAGTACTGGAGATCACCGCGGAAGATGCAAAAGGATACGTAATGGCATTGCGCCATAAAACTTATGATGTGCAAGGTGTACAGTTTCATCCGGAAAGTGTATTGACACCATTGGGTGAAAAGATGATGAGAAACTGGTTAGTGTAGGATATGATTACATAGGCTTTGGTTTATTAATAGAATTATTTAATAATCCACTTCCCTCTCCATCGGAGAGGGGGTGGGATGAGGCAAAATAAAAGCGATGAAAAAAATACTTCAATATTTATTTGAACACAAAACGCTTGTTAGAAATGCGGCTAAGGAAGTTTTGATAAATATTTCCAAAGGAATTTATTCTGATGCGGAGATTGCTTCCTTCACAACGGTATTCCTTATGCGAAGTATTACAATTCCGGAATTACTGGGCTTTCGTGATGCACTAATAGAATTATGTGTTCCGGTAAAATTGAATGGACATAAAGTTCTGGATATTGTCGGAACGGGAGGTGATGGGAAAAATACTTTTAATATTTCAACACTCAGTTGTTTTATTGTCGCGGGTGCAGGTGTCAAAGTTGCCAAACATGGCAATTATGGAGCGACATCTATAAGCGGCTCCAGTAATGTTATGGAGACACATGGCTACAAATTTTCGGCTGACAATGAAAAACTATTAAATGAAATCGAGAAAGCAAATATTTGCTTTATGCATGCTCCATTATTTCATCCGGCATTGAAAGTTGTTGGACCGATAAGAAAAAATCTTGGTGTTCGCACTTTTTTCAATATGCTTGGCCCGATGGTAAATCCTGCATTGCCTGATGTGCAGGTAATAGGAGTGTATAATCTTGAAATGGCAAGAATATATTCTTATCTTCTTCAACAATCCCTGGCACGATTTACTATCATTCATAGCCTGGACGGGTATGATGAAATTTCCCTTACAGGTGATACAAAAGTAATTACCAATGAAGGTGAAAAAATATTAACTGCAGAATACCTGGGCAAAAGAACTGTAAGTCCGGAGGATATTTATGGAGGCAATACTACCGAAGAAGCTGCAAAAATATTTTTGAAAATATTAAAAGGCGAAGCAACATGGGCGCAAAATGCAGTGGTGATCGCAAATGCTGCAATGGCACTGCATTCAACAGGTAACTTTAATAGTTATGAAGCATGTTATGAAATGGCGGTTGAAAGCCTGGAAAGTGGTAAGGCTTATAAGATTTTTAGAATATTAATGTCTTTGCAGAAATGAATTTGCTCGATACAATAATTACCAGGAAAAGGAAAGAAGTTGAAAAAAGAAAATCTTCTAAAAGCATTTATGAATTAGAGCAAGGCCCTTTTTTTAAAAAAGAAACTTTGTCTTTTAAAGAGTTTTTGTTGAGAGAAGATAAAACAGGAATTATTGCAGAATTTAAAAGACAATCACCATCAAAAGGTGTTATAAATAATGCTTCAACTGTTGAAGATGTAACAACTTCTTATACTAAATATGGAGCAAGTGGAATTTCTGTTCTTACTGATAAAGAATTTTTTGGTGGCTCGTTGGATGACCTCTTAGCTGCAACCATAAATGAAGTACCCTTATTAAGAAAAGATTTTATTATAGATGGGTACCAATTAATAGAATCAAAAGCTTATGGTGCGGAAATAATTTTATTAATTGCAGCATGCCTGACTGTAGCGGAAGTAAAATTATTAGCTGCATTTGCAAAAAATATTGGCTTGAATGTGTTACTTGAAATTCATAGTGAACAAGAACTTGGACATATTTGTAATGATGTGGATGTAGTCGGAGTCAATAATCGGAATCTTAAGACTTTCAAAGTTGATATTAATCGTTCAATTGAATTGGGAAAATTGATCCCTGATAATAAAATAAAAATTTCAGAGAGTGGGATTGATGATGTTTCTACTATCCATCTTTTAAAAGCACATGGATTCAAAGGTTTTTTAATGGGTGAGAAATTTATGAAAGAAAAAAATCCCGGCGAAGCATTCCGGGAATTTGTAAATAAGCTCACATACAAATTATAAATGCTAATGATAAAAGTTAAAGTGTGTGGTATAACAACTATCAGCCAATTGGAAGAATTAGACAGAATGGGCATTGATTACGCAGGCCTAATCTTTTATCACAAATCACCACGTTATATTTTATCGAAACTAAAAAGCAAAGATGTTGCTTCATTAAAATTGACAACTAAGAAGGTTGGTGTTTTTGTAAATGCAACTGAAAGTGATATTATGACCCAAATTGAATTGTACGAATTGGATATTGTTCAGCTTCATGGGAATGAAACGCCAACATTTTGTAATCATATAAGTAATCATGTAAAGGTTATAAAAGCCTTCCGGGTTAATGAACAAAATTCACATATTAACTGGATGGTAAAACCTTATGAAGAGTCTTGCGATTTTTATTTATTTGATCATGGCTCTGTTGGTATTTATGGCGGTACCGGGCAAAAATTTAACTGGTCTTTACTTGAAGATGCAACTATAGGAAAAAGTTTTTTTTTAAGCGGGGGCATCAGGCCGGATGATGCGGAATCTTTAAAAAAATTTGAACACCCATTTTTTCATGCAGTTGATATTAACAGTCAATTTGAAACAGAGCCAGGTTTAAAAGATATTGGATTAGTAAAAGAATTTGTAAACAAATTACGGTCAGAATAAAAAATAATAAAATGTGGCAGGTAAATGAAAATGGTTATTATGGTGACTTTGGCGGTGCCTACATCCCGGAGATGTTGCATAGTAACGTTCAGAATCTAAAGGATAATTATTTGAAAATTATTAACGAAGAAAATTTTCAAAAAGAATTTAATGCATTGCTGAAAGATTATGTGGGGCGGCCAACTCCTTTATATTTTGCAAAAAGATTAAGTGAAAAATATAAAGCTCAAATTTATTTGAAGCGTGAGGACCTTTGCCATACGGGCGCTCACAAAGTCAATAATACAGTTGGACAAATATTACTGGCTCGAAGGCTGGGAAAGAAGAGAATAATTGCCGAGACAGGAGCGGGGCAGCATGGTGTTGCAACAGCAACAGTTTGTGCATTGAAAGGGCTTGAATGCATTGTATATATGGGAGAGAAAGATATACAGCGCCAGGCACCTAATGTGGCAAGGATGAAAATGCTGGGTGCAAAAGTAATTCCTGCAACGAGCGGAAGCAAAACGCTGAAAGACGCTACCAACGAAGCGATCCGCGACTGGATTAATAATCCGCTTGATACTTATTATTTAATCGGAAGCGTAGTTGGCCCGCATCCATATCCCGATATGGTTGCCCGTTTTCAAAGTGTGATCAGTGAGGAAATACGTAAGCAATTAAAGGAACAAACGGGAAGTGAATTACCTTCTTATGTGCTGGCATGTGTAGGTGGAGGAAGCAATGCAGCAGGAGCTTTTTATCATTTCCTGGATGAAGAATCCGTAAAATTAATTGCTGTAGAAGCAGCCGGTAAAGGGGTTAACAGTGGCATGAGTGCTGCGACAACACAGTTGGGTACAAAAGGAATTTTACATGGAAGTAAAAGCCTTGTAATGCAAACGGAAGATGGACAGGTTGTAGAGCCTCACAGCATTTCAGCAGGGCTTGATTATCCTGGTATCGGCCCGATGCATGCAAATTTATTTATTAACAAGAGAGCAGAATTTATGAGTGCGACAGATGAAGAAGCGCTTCAATCATCTTTTGACCTGGCAAAACTGGAAGGAATAATTCCTGCTCTTGAATCTTCACATGCGCTACATGCTTTGAATAAAATAAATTTTAATGAAGATGATGTTGTTGTGGTAAACCTGAGTGGGAGGGGAGATAAGGATATGGATACTTATATGAAAAATATGGAGAATGAAGAGCATTTTTAAATGAAAAAATTATGAACAGGATTAACAAATTATTTGAGCAAAAGAAAAAAAATATTCTTAGTATTTATTTTACTGCAGGATTTCCCCAATTGAATGACACAAAAGAAATTCTTGTTGCCTTGCAAAGTAATGGTGCTGATTTAATTGAGATTGGAATTCCTTATAGTGATCCTTTGGCTGATGGCCCCGTGATACAGCAAAGCAGTATGATTGCAATTCAGAATGGCATTAGCATAAAAAAAATTTTTGAACAATTAAATGACATTAATAGCAATTCTTCTTTGAGAAATAAAAAGATTCCAATCATTTTAATGGGCTACCTGAATCCGGTTTTGCAATATGGTTTTGAAAATTTTTGTAAAGATGCTAAAGCGTCAGGCGTTGATGGAATCATTTTGCCTGACCTTCCTATATATGAATATGAAAGAGAATATAAAAATATATTTGAGCAAAATGATTTGAATTTTATTTTCTTAATAACTCCTGAAACAAATGAGGATCGAATTAGAAAAATTGATGAGCTGAGCAGTGGTTTTATTTACGCAGTTTCTTCTTCTTCAATTACAGGGACAGATAAAAATATGGCTGTGCAGGAAAGTTATTTTCAACGGCTTAAAAACCTGCAGCTTAAAAATGAAATTCTTATTGGTTTTGGAATAAAAGATAACAGCACGTTTAATGCCGCCTGCAAACATGCAGCCGGGGCCATTATAGGGACAGCATATATAAAAGCAATAGAAAATTCAAAAAATATAGAGACCGACACCAGAAAATTTCTTAACTCAATTTTACAGCCTGAAACTGTAGGTTAGTTTTGTATCAGCAGAAAAAAAATTAAGTTTGCAATCAATTTAAGCAATAATGAAAACAGCACTTACTCTACTTCTTTTTATTCCTATTCTCGGGTTTACGCAATCAAAGAAAAAAACTGATAAAAAACCTGCGAATGGTTTTATAATTACAGGTAATGTTACTGGTTTTGCTGATGGAACAACCGTTTCATTTCTTAATGAACAAACCAATCAGCCTGAAAAGCAAACAACTATTGAGAACGGGAAATTTATTGTAAAAGGAAAATTAACTGAGCCTGGTTTTAAAGGGTTAGTATTTGGCGACCAGCCTCCCCTGGTGCCTATGTTTATAGATAATAGCGAAATAACTCTCACAGGCGATAAAAATAAAATTGACCAACTCGAAATAAAAGGTTCTCCATCGCATGCTTTATATATTGAGTATTCAAATGCTTTAAAACCATACGATAAAATAATTGCATCCGGAGCGGGTATTGATGAAAATGGATCGAAGGAGATTGAAAAAATAAGTTCTGATTTCGTAAAGAAACATCCTGAATCCTATGTCGCGCCATTAGCAATAATTCGTATGTTTCAAATGACACAAAACGGGGCAAAGTCTGAAGAACTGTATAAACTGTTGCCTTCAGAAGTTCAGGCAAGCGGGCTTGGGCAATTTGCGAATCAGCAAATACAGGAATCCAAAATAAATCCAATTGGCTCAACTATTAAAGACTTTTCTCAAAATGATACGACGGGAAAATCAGTAAACATTTCTTCTTTCAGAGGTAAATATGTTTTGCTTGATTTTTGGGCAAGCTGGTGCAGGCCGTGCCGGATGGAAAATCCAAACGTGGTAGCTGCGTACAATAAATATCATGATAAAAATTTTACTGTTCTTGGGATATCGCTTGACCAGGCCAAACCAGCATGGTTAAACGCAATTCAAATGGATGGCCTTAGCTGGAGCCATGTAAGTGATCTCAAGGGATGGAACAACGAGGTAGCCGCTCTTTTCCAGGTACGCAGCATTCCGCAAAATCTCTTAATTGATCCTAATGGAAAGATCGTTGCAAAAAATCTTCGTGGAGAGGTGTTGGTAAGTAAGTTGGAGGAGTTGTTGAAGTAAAAGTAATTAGAGCCAAATTAGCTGATTGGCTAATTAGCTAATTAGCTAATTAGCTAATTAATTGCCTCTTATATAGCTGCACCGCATTTTCCAAGCCAAAATATAAGGCGTCTGTAATTAATGCATGGCCGATGGAAACTTCGAGAAGGCCCGGAATATTCTGAGCAAAATATTTTAAGTTTTGCAGATCAAGATCGTGGCCGGCATTAATACCAAGCCCAAGTTCATTTGCCTTTTTTGCAGCTGTAATATATGGCTCAATGGCCATTAACTGGTTGTTAACTACTGACTGCTGATTTCTGTTCGCAAATTGTTTAGCGTAACTTTCCGTATATAATTCTATCCTGTCTGTACCGGTATCCTTTGCGCCTTTAACCATATTAACATCCGGATCTACAAATATGGAAACTCTTATCCCAGCTTGTTTAAAAACTGAAATTATTTCAATTAAATATTCTTTGTTTTTTATAGTATCCCACCCATGATCGGAAGTTATTTGCCCTTCTGCATCCGGAACCAGTGTAACCTGGTCAGGCTTATTTGCTAATACAAGGTCAACAAATTTTTGCTCCTTTGGATTGCCTTCAATATTGAATTCTGTCGTAATAATCTTTTTTAATTCATATACATCTGCATAGCGAATGTGTCTTTCATCGGGCCTTGGATGAACTGTAATTCCATCCGCACCACAATTCTGAATATCTACAGCGGTTTTTATCACATCAGGATTATTACCACCTCTTGAATTACGAAGTGTGGCTATTTTATTGATATTAATTGAAAGCTTTGTCAAGTAGCAAAATTAAAGTAGAAGAATGATTTGAATATTCTGTTTAAAGCAAAAAGGCTAAACATAATGACCCATAAGAGAATGAATATAAATTTTTGTATCCGTGACAGTATAAATAACTCTATGACTTTTATTAATTCGCCTGGACCACTTTCCGGCAAGGTCATATTTTAAAGACTCAGGCTTACCAATTCCTGCAAATGGTGTTTGTTGAATAGATTCAATAAGCTCTCTTATACGCTTAAGAACTTTTTATTTCCACTTTTTTTCCAATGTTCTAAATCCTTTTTTGCTTCTGAAGTGAATTCTATTTCCATATATCATCAAGGCTTATTTTAGAAGTACGCCCTGCTTTAATGTCTTCATCGCCTCGTTTTATTTTTGCTACGAAATCGGGATTGTATGGGCTTTTTTCAAAATCAATTTTTAAAGCTTTTAAAAATGCTTTTAGTGCTTCTATTTTTTCCGGGCTTTCGGGATACACAAGTAATGTTTCCATATTTAAATTTTTTTATTCCAAAAAGTCAATCACTATTAAATTAAAAGATCAGTAGTTAATAAAATTAATCTAAAACTTTCAAATTTGTTTTGGAAGAATATTCTTTAAATTATCTCTGAAATAATTAACGGCCTATACCTCTTGCTAAAATTTTTAATCATAGAAAAATGATAAAAAAAATTCTTTTGAATAAGAATTATAAATTTTTTAATAAAAGGGAAAAATAGTTTCGAATATTTATTATTTGGACTGGCAAATGTTGCCAATTAATTCGGGTTTAAATTTGTGTCATTATTATAACAATTATGATGACTCAGTTCAATGCTGTAATAAAGAAATTTGGTGAGCAGGGAGAAAAATCCAGTTGGCATTACATTGAAGTACCTGAAGAAAAAGCTGACGCAATAAAAAAAGGTTACAAAAAATCTTTCCGGGTGAAAGGTTATTTAGATACATATAAAATAGAACAAACCAGTTTGTTGCCGATGGGTGGAGGCAATTTTATTATTCCTCTAAAAGCTGACATAAGAAAAGTTTTAGGCAAAAAAAAAGGCGCCAGCGTTTTAATAAAACTGGAAGAGGATAAGAGGCCTGCGCAAATGAATACCGAATTCATACAATGCCTGGCAGATGAACCTTGCGCCCTTGAACATTTCAATTCCTTACCTGGCAGCCATAGAAATTATTTCAGCAAGTGGATAGATAACGCCAAAACTGACGAGACGAAAGCCCGGCGTATTGCCTGTGCGGTGAATGCATTATCATTAAAGCTTGGTTATGTAGAAATGATAAGAATGGGCAGGAGTGAAAAATATATATAGATTATTAAAGAGGAGAAAATTTCATAAAATACCTTTTTAAAGCAACATGAATCGCATTGATCGTTTAGCAGCAATTATTATACAGCTTCAATCAAGGCCGTTGGTAAAAGCACAGGATATTGCAGATAAATTTTCTATAAGCTTGCGTACGGTTTATCGCGATGTTCATGCATTGGAAGAAGCTGGTGTGCCGGTAATAGGTGAGGCGGGTATTGGCTACCGCTTAATGGAAGGTTATAAACTACCACCCGTAATGTTTAATCCTGACGAGGTATCGGCTATGTTGACTGCGTCAAAACTAATGCAATCAATGAGTGATGAGAACTCGTCAAACCATTACATATCTGCTTTGGATAAAATAAAAGCTGTTCTAAGGCTCGCAGAAAAAAATCACATTGAAGAAATTAATGAGCATGTCGCCGTTGTATCACATCCAACTTTTGTGTACGAAAAACCAACGGAGCTGCATCTTCCTAAAATATTAAGAGCTATTTCGACTTCTAAAGTTGTTGAGATGAATTATACCTCAATTGAAAAAAATGAAACCCTTCAGCGGAAAGCAGAACTGGTTGGCATCTACTACCAGGGCAGCCATTGGTATTTGATTGCATTTTGCCGTTTGAGAAATGGCTATCGAAATTTTAGAACAGATAAAATTGATAGGCTTCAGGTAACAGATGAAAATATGGTTCAGGTACATCCTCCACTTCAAAGTTTTATTAACCAGGTTGCTGAAAAAAAACAACTACAAAAAGTTGTAATTGATGTAGATCTGGATATAATAAAATATTTCGGAGAACAGAAATATTACAATGGGTTTGTGAAAGAAGAAATTGTCGGGGATTATATGAGGATGACATTTTTATGCGGGTCATTAATGGGATTTTCAAGGTGGTTCATGTTGTTTGGTGATAAGGCTACAATAGTTGAACCTTTGGAATTGAATGATATGGTTTCTGAAATAGCTGAAAATATTTTAAAAAAAATTGAAATAAACCAGATGCTGCTGACATAGGGTTGTCAATACCTGGTTGTTACTTTGTAGAAATAAAATTAATATTATGACATTCATTGAATTTTTTAAGAAACAATTTATTGAAGAAGGCGCTACTACACGTAAGATGCTTTCAATTATTCCTGATGATAAACTTGATTATAAGCCACATGAAAAAAGCATGGACATGAAGCGCCTCACCATGCATCTCGCTGATTTGCCCGGGTGGATACACATGGTTTTTACTTCCGATGAGCTTGACTTCGCAAAACCGTATGAACAGCCGCATGTAAATAATAACCGGGAGCTTATGGAATATTTTGATAAGCGCTATAGCGAAGGATTATCATCATTGATATCGGCAAATGAAGCTGTATTAGACAAGCCATGGACACTAAGAAACGGGGATAAGATATTAAGCACTGATCCCAAAATAGAAGTCGTAAGAATGTCTTTCAGCCAGCAAATACATCACCGTGCACAATTGGGAGTTTATTTAAGATTACTTAATATTCCAATACCTGGTAGTTACGGACCAAGCGCTGATGAGAATAATTTTATGTGATTAAATTTTTTAAAACTATTTTTTAAGCATGATAGTGAGTGATTGATCATTCATTTATCATGCTTTAGTATTTTTATACCTAAATGCATTCATCATCATCTTTTCTTGTAATCAATTTATTTATTAGATGCCTGTTTTAGAAAGAAGGCTAAGCCTTGCCCATGCAACAGCCATTAATATGACGGACATGGTAGGCATTGGGCCGTTTATTACAATGCCCATGGTAATCGGCATGATGAACGGGCCTTATTTTCTTTATGCCTGGATAGCAGGTGCTTTTCTTTCCATAGTTGATGCGATGGTTTGGAGCGAATTGGGAGCTGCATTTCCAAGAGCCGGCGGATCTTACAATTTTTTGAAAGAAGCTTATGGAAAGAATAGCGCCGGTAAAATGATGAGCTTTTTATTTGTATGGCAAACAATGATACAGGCACCATTGGTAATTGCTTCTGCTGCAATAGGATTTGCAAAATACTTTTCTTACCTGGTACCTCTTACAAATATTTCAGAAAAGATAGTGAGTGGGAGTGTAGTTGTTTTGATAGTGCTTTTATTATATCGTAAAACTGATGCTATCGGTAAAATAAGTTTGTTTTTATGGAGCGGTGTTATCATTACTATGTTTTGGATAATAGGTGGTGGAATTATGCATGGAAATTTTTTAACGCCCATAAAAAATATCAATTCGGGAATTACAGTTGATTATGCATTTGTAACTGCGATAGGCTTTGCAAGTGTAAAATCGGTCTATAGTTATTTAGGGTATTATAACATTTGCCACCTGGGTAGTGAAATAAAAAACCCTTCTAAAAATATTCCACGAAGTATGTTTATTTCAATTGCAGGCATTGCTATTTTGTATATGCTGATGAATATAAGTGTTGTGAGCGTAATACCATGGTGGCAAGCCAAAGACAGCGAGTTTGTTGTAAGTGAATTTATGCAACAACTTGCAGGTAGCAATGCTGCAAACATCGTTACATGCCTGATTTTATGGGTTGCTTTTGCTTCTGTATTTTCAGCAACCCTTGGTTATAGCCGTATTCCTTATGCTGCAGCTGCTGATGGAGAATTTTTTAAAATATTTGCAAGGCTACATCCCACTAAAAATTTTCCGCACTATTCGTTGCTTTTTCTTGGAAGCATAGCATTTATTTTCAGCATGCTTTTTAAATTGAGTGACGTTATAAGCGCCATCCTTGCCATGCGGATAATGATCCAGTTTATCGGGCAGGCAATTGGTTTATTGTTATTGCGACGCAAAAAAAATGAAGTTGATTTTCCTTATAAAATGCCGCTATTCCCAATACCGGTATTTCTCGCAATTGGCATGTGGTTATTTATTCTTGTATCAACTGGAAGCAAGCTTATGACGTGGGGAATTTTGGTAATAACAATTGGGCTGATTGTTTATTTTATTAAAGCGAGGGTTAATAAAGAATGGCCCTTTGTAAATCCGGGTTGATTTTAAAGACTACTATTCCTTAATTGTACGATCTCTCTCTGCATATCCTCAATCTTATCCAGCAAATGGTTTATAGTTTCGATGCCTTCAACATTTATATCCAGATCGTAGTGGAGCCTTACAAATTTCTCCAGCTTATGTAATTCATCAGTATGAATAAATGAAGATCGCTTTATAGAAGTTACGTGTATCAATCCTGAATTATGTAGGGTGCTTATGAAAGAATATTCAATGTTGTGGTGAATGCAAAAATCTTTCGCAGGTATTAAATCTTCTGTTTTCATTTCTAAAAGTGTTTAGCTTATAATTTTGAAAGTTCAGTAAATAATTCTTTTTGTTTTGTTGTTAAATTGGTAGGGAGTTTTATATTCCATGTTACATAGAGGTCACCAAATTCTCCTTCTTTTTTATAAATGGGAAAGCCTTTGCCTTTGAGCCGTACTTTGGTTCCATTCTGTGTTTCAGGATTTACTTTCAATTTTATTTTTCCATTCATACTTTCAATTGTTTTTTCACCACCCAATAAAGCAGTGTATAAATCAATGTCTTCTTCTTTATGAAGATCATTGCCTTTGCGATTAAAACCTGTTTCATTCTTTACCATAAAAGTTATATATAGATCTCCATTAGGGCCACCGTTTGCGCCGGGGCTTCCATAATCTTTTAGCTTTATCACCTGACCGTTTTCAACACCGGCAGGAATTGTTATCCTTACGTTTTTTCCATTAACAGTAAGTGTTTGCTTGTGTGTTGTGTAAGCGTCATCAAGTGAAAGATGAAGCTCAGCATTATAATCCTGGCCGCGGTATTTTGCTGGCTGCCTTGATTTTTTTGAGCCACCAAAAAGTGATTCAAAAAAATCTGAAAAATCTGAATCGCCACCCGATGAATATGTGTAATTGCCAAAATCCTGCCCCCCAAATCCGCCACCACCGAAGCCACCACGCCCTTGTTCCTGTTTCGCTTTTTCAAATTGATCGGCATGCTTCCAGTCCTTCCCGTACTGGTCGTATTTTTTTCTTTTTTCAGGATCGCTTAAAACCTCATTGGCTTCATTTATCTGCTGAAATTTTTTATGGGATTCCTTATCACTGGGATTAACATCCGGATGAAATTTTCTTGCAAGTTTGCGATAGGCTTTTTTTATATCAGCCTCTGTTGCTGTTTTAGAAATTGCAAGTGTTTTATAGTAATCTACAAAATCCATTTTTTCATTTTAATTCAAAATAATTATTCGATAAAAATAAGAAGTAAAAAAATAATACCGAATATCTAAATCCGCAAGCCAAAATCAAGCAGTGGTATAATTTATTTGGGCATATTTTATAAAAACGGGTTTGAGTATTACTTTATCAACCTAGATTCTTATTCATATTCAAAGTAAATGCATATAGATTATTCTATTAAAAGCAAATTTAATTTCGATGCACGACTCCCAATCTCTTTGGATGGTATCGCAAAACAGATTCAAAGGTTGCGATTCCTAATATTTTCAAATGTTTTGTTTTGTGCAATCGCTTGGGAAAATGAATAAACATTAATGCTACCAAACCCAGGGAACTTCTTTGTGACAGGGAGTTTTAGCTGAGTAGTTGTTTAGTTTGCGGGATTAAGAATCTTATGTTTTTAAAAATAATTCCCTACATTTGCACCCCGTTTAGAATTTTATGTTTTGGCTAAGCGTAGTTCTTAATAAAACATATTACCCGTATGGCTCCATAAGTTCTCCGTCTGTTCGGAGGCGCCGGCAGGGTGTAAAAATAAAAATATTATAATGCCAAAGGTTAAAACCAACTCCAGCGCCAAGAAGCGCTTTAAAGTAACCGGTACAGGCGAAATCACTTTTCAAAAAGCTTACAAACGCCACATCTTAACAAAGAAATCAACCAAGCGTAAACGCGGTTTACGCAAGAAAGGGATGGTAAGCGACGCAAACAGGCCATTTGTTATGCGTTTGTTACGTATGAAATAACGCTTATCCTCTGAAGGGGAATTAAAAGTCGTTCATCTTATAAAAGGAAATAATTTTTTAAATCAAATAAGAGTTTTAGAACCAGGTAAAACCTGAATAT
>DASYOM010000164.1:0-74589 GCA_036007765.1 Chitinophagaceae bacterium
GGATCATACTTTCTGTGATTGCGATCCCTTTTTTAATTGTAAAATCCACCCGTAGCCAGGACTTTGTAATGGTTTGGGGAGTAAGTATATTTTCATTTGGCATGCTGGCGGTATATCTGTCCTCAACAATATATCATTCACTAAGGAAGCCAAGGTTAAAAAGGCTCGCAAACATTATTGATCATATCAGTATTTTTTTCCTGATAGGTGGAACTTATACGCCTGTTATACTTCATTACGTTCCCCTGGAAACAGCCACCGTATTTTTAACCGTACAATGGTCAATCATCTTAGGAGGCATTGTGCTTAAACTATTTTTTACCGGAAAATATGAATGGATTTCAGTTACACTTTATATTGTGCTGGGATGGATGCTTGTCTTTGTAATAAAGCCTTTAATTCTTACAATGCCTTCCACTATATTTTTTTGGATTATCGGCGGGGGCATCTGCTATACTTTCGGAGTTGTTTTCTATGTGCTGGAAAATAAAAAACATGCACACAACATCTGGCATTGCTTTGTGCTGGCTGGTACAATCCTGCATTTTATTGCCATCTATAAAAGCCTTGATGTGATTGTTATCTTTAAATAAATTTATAAGGAAATATTTAGCCATCAAACTTTTGACTCTTTCAATTTTTCCATTTGTTTTTATCTATATTCATATTTAATACTGTCCAGGTTTTATTATTTACTACCTGCTTCCTTGTCTTTAACTGATTCAAAGTAAAGCCAGCTTTTTTATAACAGCGAATCGCATCTGTATTCCAATCATACACATTAAGCTCCGCTTTTTTACATGCAAGACCTATGAATGATATGTGCAATAATTGTTTTACTATTTCCTGGCCAAGCCCTTGCTTGCGAAAGTTCTTCTCACCAATGATTATCCTGCAGAGTATGGCTATATTTTTTGTATTCAAATGAATTTCTGCATCGCCTATAACTAAATGGGTTGCAGATTCTATAACCTTATATGAGAATTTATTTTTGTCTTCTGAATTAAGAAGAAGTTGTTGGTTGGTAAGGGGAAAAGTATAAGCGGGCCCGGAGAACTGCATTAGGTGTTCTTCATTATCAATCCATGAAATAAGTTGATGAAAATTTGCTTTCTCAAAGGGTTCTAATTTGATCATTTTTAATTTCTTTCTTTTAAATATTCTCCCCCATAATAGCTAATTCATTTACTGTTTTCCAGTTTCTTGTTGTTGCTGCCACCTTCAATTTATTTTCAAAAAAATTATTGCTCAATTTTGTATTACCATATCCGTTCGGGCAAAACAAATAAATCGTGTTGCCTCTTAAAATAAATTCATCCGGCAGGTATTGGGCTTTATTTATTTTATCAATGTTATCTGTTGCAGGTTCCTGAGATAAAAAAGTAACGTGGAGTTTTGTAATATCTTCTTTCCTCTTATTTACAAAAGAATTGTTTTTGAGAACTGTTTTAATTTCGTCCAGTTCTTTTACCATAACCGGAATTTCAAAACCAAATTCTTCCTGTATTTTATTCGCTATCTTTTTTTCAATCTTATCAATGTTTGTCTCTTTAAACTGAAAAACCACATTCCCACTTTGGATATAGGTTTTTATGTTTTTAAAGTTGAGGTTTTCAAACATTGCACGAAGCGATTCCATTTTTATCATTTTATAGCCGCTCACATTTATTCCCCTTAAAATCACTATATATGTTTTTATATGCTATAAATTTAATTCGATCTCTTTATAAGCTGCTTGTAATTTATCGGGCAATTCTTTTTACTACATCATAACTTAATGAACAATCAAGATGAAGATGCAATTCAACCTTCTGTAATTTTTAAATGTAATTCATGAATTAAAAACGGAAGTATTTCAGTGATGGTTTGAATGTCCTTAAAATTCTGGTGCTTTACATTTACTTCAGTTTGCTCGTGCGCCCATGTGGTGTGATAGGGCACATGTACAGCATGCCCGCCTATTTCTAAAACCGGCAAAACATCCGACTTAATTGAATTGCCAATCATCATAAATTCGCCGGGTTGTATGTCGAGATGTTTAATCAATTTTTTATAATCATTTTCTTTTTTATCACTCATAATTTCAGTATGGTGAAAATAATGTTCGATACCCGATTTCTTTAATTTGCGTTCCTGGTCGAGCAGGTCACCTTTGGTTGCAACAACAAGTTTATATTTCCCTGAAAGAGCTTGCAAAACATCTTCAACACCTTCCAGCATTTCAATTGGCTTATCTAAAAGTTCCTTGCCATATTGAATAGCTTTTTCAATTATTTCAATATTCATGGTTTTATTGGAAACAAGCAATGCAGTTTCCACCATGCTAAGCATAAAGCCTTTTACTCCGTATCCGTAAAGCGAAAGGTTTTGCATTTCCGTTTTAAAAAGCTCTTGTGAAATGGAGTGGTGTGGCAAATAGTCTTCCAATAAGGCACAGAATTTTTTTTCTGTTTCCTGGAAATAAGGTTCGTTTACCCAAAGTGTATCATCCGCATCGAATGCAATTACTTTAATCTTCATTTAAGAAAGTTAAGCCTTGAATTATTAACAGCCGGATTCCCTGAGATAATATTTATTACCTAAGAATAAATTTGCCATTAAAACAAATAAAAACTTATTATTTCATCTCCTTTTTACACCCGCTTTTTTCCTGATATTATCCCAAACAGGCAACACATCAGGCGAAAGATGAAAATAGATAATGGCACCTGAGTACAAAGCAATGAATACGCTGCTTTTTAAAACCATCGCAAAGAAGCCATGAAAATTATGAAAGGTATAATAGCAAATTGCAAAACAGGTAAAGGCAAGTATGATCGCATACAAAGTTTTATTACTGAATGGATGCATATTAAATTTTCGCTCTAGAAAAATAATACGGATCGCATTATAAATTGTAAATGAAATTACATTGGAATACCCTGCCCCAATAATTCCAAACTGCTTTACTAAAATATAATTGAGTGGTATGGCGAAAGAAAGTAAAATCATTCCGCTTATAAATTCAAACCGCCAGAAAATTGAAGTACCTATTATTTGAGAATTTACACCGGTGCCAAGGTCAACAATGCGTGCCATACCGAGGAAGAAAAATATCCATTGCGATTCCAAATAACCTGGCTTAAGCCCGAAAGTAGTTACGGCATCTACATAGCTAAGCCATACGACGAGAAATATACCAAGCGATGCGATCAATAAGTTAATGCCGGAACGTTGGTAGATAAGATTGATTTTTTTGTAGTCTTTATCTTTCCATGCCTTGGAAAGAACAGGTACCGATGCCGCAACTGCTCCTCTTTGCGGCGCCTGGACCAGGCCTGCGACCACACTCCCCAACGCAAAAATTCCTGCCTGGGCGGTTCCTAATAATGACATGATCACCAATGTATCAATGAACTGTGCAATCATAAAAACAAGGCCACCAAAATATATGAGTGAAGCAAGCGCCACTATTTTTTTGTAAAACTTTTTTGTAACACGGCTTATTATAAAAGTGATATTTAATGCTTTTTTCCATACCAGGTAAATAAACAGCGCGAGTGCAACTATACCGTAAGTGAATGCATAGAATTTTATAAACGTATCGAAGCCATTGATAAGTTTAAAGCTTAGAAGAAATATAAGAAAAAGCGTGAGCAGCTTGAAAAGCACCTCTCTCAGGAAAGTAGTGAAGATTGATTTACGAATATTCCAGGCAAATACTTCCAGCATAGAAAATAATAAAATGAAAAATCCGAAAGGGAATACCCAGAAATAATATTGAACAAATAAAGAAGAGTTGGCTCCAAATTTTTGTATAACAAGATCTTTAAAAAAAATTCCTGCCAGGATCACAAAACAAAATCCAACCAGGCTTACCAGCAGCGCCCAGGTTAAAAGATCATTTTTCTTTTTTGGAAGGTTATCCTCGTAATAAGGATAAAATTTATAAACAGTAGCCATCATACCCAGGTTGGCAAATGCAAACATTAGATTACCAACTGCTATAAAAATGCTCGTTAAACCATATTGCGATGTTGTAAACGGGGAACCTTGCCGTGTAAACAAATAAGTATTTATAAAGCCGATAAAAAAACCTGAATAAACAAAAATGGTTGATATGATACTTTGCCTTCGTATCTGGGACATAGAAGAGTTTGAGCCTCTAAATTATATTTAATTAATTTGATGCGTATCAATATAAAAATTTACATCCACTTTTATTTCTTTCAACCCTGTTTTTAATTGCTGCATTGTATCCTTTGGGTAGATGAACATATACTTCCCTTTTTCATTTAATATTTTCACGGGCATGTTAAAACCTGGTATGCAATTGGCCCAGCGATATCTCATTTGCCCATCTTTAATGCTGTATTCAAGTACCGGTATTTTTATGGTTCTTAAATATTGATCAAAGACTTTTGAAAAATCAATTTGTGATTCTTTACTTATGTAATCTTCAACCTGTTTTGTTGTAACTGTTTGGTGATAAAAAGTTTTATTAAGCCCACGCAATATTTTTCTAAATAATGAATCATCATTAATTACCTGCCTTATCGTGTGAAGCATGTTGCTTGCTTTATAGTAAATATCAATAGGCCCATCCCTGTTTACGCCATACGCAGGAATTATAGGAACTTTATTTTCGATATTTTTTCTTAATCCGGTTACATAAGCTGTAGCTGCATCTTTTCCATAATAATATTCCGTAAAAAGTGTTTCGCTATAACTGGTAATACCTTCATGAATCCAATTGTCTGCAATATCTTTTGCTGTTATGTTGTTTGCAAACCATTCATGCCCGCTTTCATGCACGATTATAAAATCCCACTTCATTCCCCAGCCGCTTCCCGAAAGGTCCATTCCATGATACCCATTCTGGTAGCCGTTACCGTAAGCAACCGCACTCTGATGTTCCATGCCCAGATGTGGTGCATCCACAAGCTTGTAGCCGTCCTCATAAAAAGGGTAGGGGCCAAACCAATATTCAAATACTTTCATCATTCGTGGAGCATCCTGGAATTGTTTTTTTGCTTTTGCCAGGTTGGAATCCAGTACCCAATAATCCATGGTAAGATCGCCTTTCTCACCTTTATAAGTTTCATCAAAATGAACATACTTTCCTATATAAGGAATAAGGTTATAATTATTGATAGGGTTTACAACAGCCCACGAAGTAGTCGTAGTGCCATCATTATTTGTTAGTAAACCTCTCTGTCTCCCGTTACTCACAGTAACAAGATCGGAAGGCGCGGTAACATGTATTTCCGCACTATCAGGCTCATCACTCTGTATGTCTTTACAAGGATACCAAACGCTTGCGCCCAGGCCCTGGCATGCTATACTTACCCAGGGGTTTCCTGCTTTATCCCTTTTCCAAATTAATCCTCCACCCCATGGTGGATTTATTGCGATTTTTGGTTTGCCGTGATAATATATCGTAAGTGTTGGCAGGTTACTTTGACTTTTTATTTGATCAGCGGTTGGTGGTGCAATTACAGGTTGCCCCATCCTGAGACTGTTGGGGGGCGCTTGTTCATTACTTACAGGTTGAGTATTTTTTAAGCTAACAATCCAGGCATTTCCTTCCCGTGTAAAACCAAGTTTTCTTTTTGTATCAAAATAAGTTACTCTTTTGTTCCCACTTATTTCCCGCTCCCGGCTTTTAATCCCCTGATCCATAATTACAGAATCAATTATCATAGGCTCCTGGAGGTCTATTTGAAAATAATCTATGTGATTTTTTTGAATTTCTTTGTAGCTGATAATATTATACCCGTTTATGGTGCTATCGGAGAAATTAAATTTTACATATAGATTATATTTGGTTACATCCCACCATGACCTTCCGGGGCCGATGCTTCCACGTAACGTATCTGCATGAGTGAATGGCTGTGACATCACGTTAAAAAATATAAATGATAAACAAAACGCAATGGTTATCTTTTTCATTTGCTAAATTTATTTTTTCTAAGTCAAAGATGGAGTTAAAAAATTAATTGCCCTTGCCGGTTATAAAATTTTCAAATAATATATATTTCGCTATAGGAATTTTAATAGCATTCGCATTTTCATCATGCGGCAATCGTGGGAAGGGAAAAAATATTTTCCATTACAATGAGCAAACTGGTATTGCCACTCTTGACCCCGCATTTGCAAAAAATCAATCAATTATGTGGGCGGTCCACCAGCTATACAATACACTTGTACAAACTGATGACAACCTTAATATTATTCCATCCCTGGCGAAAAGCTGGGAAGAATCAGGAGATAACATGCGCTTTGTTTTTCATTTGCGCAATGATGTTTTTTTTCATGATAATGATGCATTCCCAAACGGTAAAGGAAGAAGAATGACTGCAAAGGATGTCGTGTATAGTTTTAGCCGCATCATGGATAAGAATACAGCCAGCAGCGGCGCATGGATTTTTAATGGAAGAGTCGATTCCCTGACTCCTTTTACTGCAGTTGATGATACAACATTTCAATTGCAGCTGAAGTCGCCTTTCCATCCTGTGCTTGGAATATTGAGTATGCAATACTGTTCTATTATTCCACATGAAGTAGTTGACAAATATGGTAAAGATTTTCGAAGCCATCCATGTGGCACAGGCCCTTTTCAATTTGTTGCCTGGGAAGAAGGTCAGGCATTGATACTGAAAAAAAATCCTCTTTATTTTGAAAGAGATAGTTCAGGGAACAGGCTTCCATATCTTAATGGCATATCGGTTTCTTTCTTCGAAAATAAGGCAACAGAGTTCCTGGAATTTCAACAGAGAAGGCTCGATTTCATAAATGACATTGATGCTTCTTTTAAAGACGAAGTGCTTACCAAAAAAGGAGAGCTTCGTAAAGACTGGCAGGGTAAAATCATTCTTGAAAAGCATCCTTACCTTAATATAGAATACCTCGGCATCCTGCAGGATACAACTAAAGAAGTAGTAAAAAATTCTCCCCTCCGGAATTTAAAAATAAGGCAGGCAATTAATTATGGTTTTAACAGGAGAAAAATGATGTTGTACATTCGTAATTCAATCGGTATTCCTGCAGAAAGTGGTTTTGTGCCATCCGGACTTCCTTCGCTTGATTCTTCTGCGGTTATAGGTTACCGTTACAATCCCGAAAAAGCCTTGCAGTTATTAAAAGAAGCCGGATATCCTAATGGTGCAGGCCTGCCGGTGATCCCACTTCTTACTATTCCTGTATATGCAGACCTGGCAAGTTATATTGCCAGTGAATTGCTACAGGTTGGAATAAAAATACAGGTTGAAACTGTGCAGAAAAGCTTATTGCTGGAGCAAACTGCAAAGTCGGAGGCATTGTTCTTTCGCGGAAGCTGGATTGCTGATTATCCGGACGCTGAAAATTATCTTAGTGTGTTTTATGGGCGAAATCCTGCACCTCCAAATTATACACGTTATAATAACCCTGCATTTGATAAACTTTATGAGCAGGCGTTATCAGAAAAAAATGATTCTATGCGATATAAGATCTATCAACATGCCGATCAAATAATGATTAATGATTCACCAGTTGTGCCCCTGTGGTATGATATGGTGATACATTTGGTACAACCATATGTAAAAAACTTCATACCTAACAGTCTGAACTTGCTTGAACTAAGAAGAGTACATTTGAACGAGTAATTTCTGTTATAAGTTAAACATCGTATAATCCAATCCGTTATAAATAATAAAGCGTATCTTACCTCATTCTCTACCTTTAATTTCCATTATTAATGATTGCCATTTTGTTGTTCTTTTTTTGCCACTGGTTCTTCTCATTATTTTTTCACTCATTTTTCCTGCACCGTTTTGCCTCGCACCAAATGTATACCACTTCGAAAAGATGGGAAAAGGCTTTTTATGTTATGACATGGCTTACACAAGGATCGTCATATCTTGTACCAAGGGCATACGCCGTTATGCATCGAATGCATCATACATATAGCGACACAGAAAAAGATCCACATTCGCCCCATTTCTTTAAAGATATATGGCACATGATGATTAATACAGTCATTATCTTCAGGGGATTTCATACCGGTAAAAATTTGCCAGATCCACAGTTCACAAAAGAATACATTCCTATGTGGGATAAGCTTGATAAATTAGGACACCATACCGTTACAAGAATTCTGTTTGGTGCGCTGTACACAACCTTTTATATTATTTTCGCGCCAAACTTCTGGTGGTTTCTTTTGCTTCCCATACATTTTATTATGGGCCCTATCCAGGGTGCAATCGTAAATTGGTTTGGGCATAAAATGGGCTATTCAAATTACGATAATGGCGACCATTCCCGGAACACTACACCGTGGGGCATAATCATGATGGGAGAACTGTTTCAAAATAACCATCACTTTAAGAAGTTTGATCCGAACTTTGCGAAGAAATGGTACGAGTTTGATATGACTTTTATTGTAATGAAAGGCTTACATCGTTTGAAAATTATCCGGTTCATACCACAAGCTGTTGCTATGCCTGCAACAATTTCAAATGAGGAAATAGTTAAAGCTTCGGCATAACAAGGCTCAGTATTCAAGCTTATACTCCCTGGAGTACTTCTAAAAAATCTTAGAAAACTATTAAAGATTAATTCTCAGCCCGGCCTGTGGTATCAGCATGTTAGTTCGGGAATTCTTTTCAATGAAAGAAACCTGTGCATTATTATTAATGTATGGATCAGTAAGGTAAGTAGTATTAGCACCAACTATATAAGCGACTTTCAGTTCAAGGCCAAGGTCATCTCTTTTATTAAGAGGAATATCTATGCCACCGGCAGCCCCATAAGAAAAAGCCCAGTGTGCTTTTGTTGAATTGGAATAAGAAGAATTATAATCACTGTAATAAGTAAGCCGCTCCACACTCACTGTTGAGAAAAAAACATTCCATCCGGCTGTAAGATCAATAAAGGGTTTCAGTTTACCAGGCCTGGTTGGCTGAAATCTTGTAAGAAACATTAATGAAAAAATATTACTGGTAGCGCTTACTTTAAAATCATCATAGAATCCATTTATATAACCTGAAAAATATTGCGTGGCCCGGCCTTTTTCCTGCATTCCTAATTCAATCCCAAATTTTACAAATCTTGACTTTCCAGGTTTAAATAAAAAATTTGCCCTCAATCCATAACCGGCATCCGGGTTTGCATCTTTATAATCACCCTCGGGCACGGCCAGTTGTGCATCTAATGATATTGTAAATTTTTGCCCGTAAGACATTGAAGCGATCGCCATCAAAATAAGTGTTAAGAAATATTTCATAATAGATTCTTTATTGTTTTAGCACATCAGCAAAAACTTTTTTTAATTTATCCATCTTGGGTTTAATCACAAAATAACAATAAGGTTGCGAACCATGGTTCTTGTAATAATCGCGGTGATAATTTTCTGCTTCATAAAAATTTGTAAAAGGCTCAATAGCGGTTACAATAGGTTTATCGAACGATCCGCTTTTTCCAATTCCTGTTTATATTTTTCGGCTTTCTCTTTTTGTTCGTTATTGTGATAAAATATGACGCTCCTGTATTGCGGGCCAGAATCATTTCCCTGCCTGTTCAATGTGGTAGGATCATGGGTTCCCCAGAAAACTTCTAATAATTTCTCGAAGTTTATTTTGGAAGGATCATATTCAATTTCAAGAACTTCTGCATGGCCTGTTTGCTTACCACAAACCTGCTCATACGAAGGGTTTTCAACATCTCCGCCATATAGCCGCTGATTACTTTTTCAACTCCTTCAAGTTGTTGAAAAACCGCTTCTGTGCACCAGACGCAGCCATTACCAAATGTCGCTGTTTCTGTTTTATTATTTTCTGCCACTTTCCGATTTTAGTTTATAGTGTTATGTAACATTATTTACTTAGACATCCAAAGATAAGTTGTGCATATATTAATTTTATAAATGCAATAATATTTAACAATGAAAGTGCCAACTTCTGTAATTTAATAAAACAAGGAACAGGAAGATTACATCCGTTAATTTCCTGCAGTCTGTTTTATTGGAGAAAATAGAACTCCGGTAATCACTCCATTTTTTTATCACTTCATCTGCTGATGCATCTGCATTATCAACAGGGGATGCAGTCAAAAGAATTCTCTCAATCAGTGACCAATGTTTTGCGCCGTTTTTTTATTCTGATGCTTCTTTGTTAATGTCTACAATGATTGCATTCGCTTGTGTTATTGTACTATCATAATTGGATGTAGCAGCTCTAAAATTATATTCTAAAAAATAAAGCATTGAGTGCATTTTTTTTGTAGTTAAAAAATTGTTTAATGATAAATTCCCCAGTTCATTTTGACCTGTATTTAGAATTTTAATTTGTTCATTATTCATAAAGTTAGCTTCTGTAATCAAATTGGGGATGGTCTGTTGATAGTATGTCAATATACTGTTCTTCAATTTATCATTTTCAATTGTCCCAATTTTTCCACTTGACTTAAAACCTTCGTACCTGCCACTATTGAAGTTAGTAGTAAAGGAAATTATATCTGTATATGGACCCAAAATTGTATCGTTAACCTGGTCCTTTTTTAATGATAATATATATTTGTAATTAGAGTCCAACCTTATCGAGGTTTGTTTATTATCTTTTAGCAGCTTAATGTCGTGTGTTAAGTCTTCTCTTAATTCAATTAAGAATTTCTTTGCTTCTTTTTGTTCATGCCTGTGTTCACTCCAACTGTGTAACCAAATTGAAAGAGTTACAGCAAAAACGATTATGAAAATTTCGATTATTATTTCTTTTAATTTCGCGCTGAAAGTATGATTAGTGCTTTTAACTGTTTCGTAAATTCTTTTAGTATGTTTTTTTACTTCTTCGTGCATATTCTGTTGTAAATTTTATCTGTCCATTTTATAAGGTTTCATTTTTTTAAAACTTTAAATAGTTAAAGCGTTTTATCGATTCGCTCAACAAATATATTATACGAGCCCTCATTTACAATTCGCTTTTTTCATAGCAAAGTTCGTCAAGCCAACTTTTGTTGAAAACAATATTATATTAAAGAGGTAAAAACATCTAAATCCGGGTATCCTTAAATAATTTGCATGTATGAAGTAAAGCGAATGCACTAAAACTTAAAATGAAATTCTTTTTCAATATTGTTAACCATGCATATTAAATTGAAGGTCTAAAAAACTAAAACCCGGATGAAACAAGTTATCTTCTCTATAGCAATGGCTCTTACAAGCCTTGTATGCTGCAGCCAGCAAGAGGAAACTATGAAGGGTAAAATTAATGCCGCGGCAAAACACAACATCAGTGGCACTATCAGGAATAAGATAACCGGGGAAAGTATTATTGGGGCAACGATAAAAGTCCTCAATAACCGGGAAGCAATTATCAGCAATGAATATGGATTTTTTTCTCTTACGCTTCCCGAAGGAAATTATATTTTAGAGATCAGCTATGCGGGGTTACCTAAATTGATAAAAGAGATTCATCTTTTTACCAATCTTACTTCTGATATCTATCTGGATGAATATTCAAAAACACTGGATGAGGTTGTGATAAACAATTCAATCCCCGGGAGGAGTGTATCAGGTACACAGATGGGCACAGAGCGGCTTTCAATACAGGAAATGAAATACATACCCCAGCTTTTTGGTGAGAAAGACCCGATGAAGGCCATCCAGTTGTTGCCGGGAATAAAAGCCGTTAGTGAAGGTAATAGCGGCATTTATGTAAGGGGAGGAGCGGCAGATCAAAACCTGATATTGCTTGATGAAGCGCCTGTGTATAATGCATCGCATCTGTTGGGATTTTTTTCAACCTTTAATCCGGATGCTATAAAAGATATCACCGTTTATAAAACCGGAATGCCTGCTCAATATGGAGGCAGGTTGTCTTCTGTAGTTGACATCCGCATGAACGATGGCAACAGCCAGGATTATACCATTAGTGGCGGCCTTGGCTTGATCTCTTCTAAATTAAATATTGAAGGGCCTGTTCAAAAAGATAAATCTTCATTCCTTGTATCTGGCCGCAGCACCTATGTAGATTTGTTCCTGAAGTTATCTAACGATTCTATTATCAACAGGAATAAAATAGGTTTCTATGATTTGAATGCAAAGATGAATTTTACGATGGGTAAAAAAGATAAATTATTTATATCCGGTTATTTTGGAAACGACCACCTTAATGCCGGTGATAACTTTGGCTTATACTGGGGCAATACTACCGGTACACTCCGCTGGAACCATATTTACAGCAATAAAATTTTCGCGAATAGTTCTCTTATTTATAGCAATTTTAATTATGGCATCAATTTGAAACTTGGCGCCAATGATGTAAATATTTTCTCACAAATACGCGATTGGAATTTGAAAGAAGAATTACAATGGAACCCTAACGCTCAGCATACATTTCGTATCGGCATCAATTCTATTTATCATGCCATTCAGCCGGGCAATGTAACTTCTTCCCTTACTTCAAGCTTTAATAATGTGGTGTTTCAAAAAAGATTTTCATCTGAAAACGCACTTTATTTTTCCGATGCCTGGAAACTGAATAATAAGTGGAACCTTACTTACGGAACCCGGCTCTCAGGTTTTAGCATCCTTGGCAAAGGCGATTTTTATAATCTTGATGATAGGGGAAAAATTACTGATACCATCCGTATTGATGAGGGGAAAATTTTAAAAACTTATTTGAATATTGAGCCGCGCCTTGCAGTAAGTTACCTGCTTACTAATTCCTCTTCTTTAAAAGCATCGTATGTTAGAAATACCCAGAACCTTCATTTGATCTCCAACTCTACTTCTGCAAGGCCAACAGACAGGTGGGTAGCAAGCACCAATAATATAAAGCCCGAAACATCAAGCCAGGTATCACTTGGATATTATAAAAATTTATTGGGAATTAAATATGAGCTTACTGTTGAAACATATTTCAAAGGCATGCAAAACCAAATTGATTACAGGGATGGCTCTGATATTACTGATGCCAATGCATTGGAAACACAATTACTTTATGGTAAAGGCAGGGCTTACGGATTAGAGTTTTTGTTCAGGAAAAAATCAGGGAGGTTTACAGGCTGGTTGAGTTATACTTTATCAAAATCAGAAAAGAAAATAGATGGTATAAATAACAATGAATGGTACAACGCCCGGCAGGACAGAACACATGAAATTGCAATCGTTGGCACTTACAAGCTGAAAAAAAAATGGACCCTTTCCGCCAATTGGGTTTTATACACCGGTGATGCCGTTTCTTTTCCCGAAGGAAAATACAATATCGGCACCGAAACTTTTTTTTATTACACAAAAAGAAATGGTTACCGCATGCCGACCTATCACCGCCTTGACCTTGCAGCTACAAAAGTTTTGAAACAAAAAAAACGTTTTACATCCGAACTGTCTTTTAGTTTATACAACGCCTATGGCCGTGAAAATGCATATAGTATTACTTTTCGGGATAAAAAGGCTGAGCCGTTAAAAACTGAAGCCGTTAAGACAACTTTATTCCGCTTCATACCTTCTATCTCTTACAACTTTAAATTTTAATTTGTATGCTTGCGATAATATCTCGTTTAAAAATTAAAATCATTTCTTACGGATCTGGCCGGCTGAGTCACGGGCAACTGTGGCTTATTAACTGTAAAAAAAATATAGTAACATTTCCCGTATTCATAATTTTCTTCTTAATATTTTCTTCATGCGAAAAGGTAATTAATATAGATCTTAAAAAGGCGGAATCAAAATATGTGATCGAAGCTTATGTAAGTAATGAGCCGGGCGATTGCAAAGTACATATTACCCAAACTGTAAATTTTAGTGATCCGGCTGATTTCCCTGGTGTACCAGGCGCTGTTGTAACCATGCAGGATGATAACAATACACCGGTTGCGCTCGTAGAAACCGGCTATGGTATGTATGAATCTAAAGATATTAATGGAACTGAAGATCATACTTACTCACTTTTAGTAAAAGTGAACGGACAGGTTTTTACATCCGTTAGTCAAATGCCTAAACAGGTAAACTTCGATAGTTTAAGTATTGTGGATTTCAGGTCGTTTGACGGTAACAGGAAATTCGCTAATGTAACTTTTGACGATCCTTCAGGTAAAGGAAATGCCTATCGTTTTCTTCAATATAAAAATGAAATTCTTAATAAAAATATTTTTGTTCTGAATGATGACTTTACCGACGGAAGAATTAATAATTCTCTTTTGACATACTTCGATCGAACCTATGAAGAGCGCATTGAAACGGGCGATTCCATAAAAGTAGAAATGCAATGTGTAGATTTCGCGGTTTATAAATTTTTTTCCAGTCTTAGCCAAAGCAGTACTGGCAGCAGCGATAATGTATCTCCCGGAAATCCGGTTAGTAATATACAGGGTGGGGCATTAGGTTATTTCAGCGCTTATACAAAGCAAAAAAAAATTGTTCTTGCAAAATAAGATTATGTTGAAAGTGGAACATAAAGTAACACCAGCATGAACTCACTTTTATAGACTGTATAACCTTTCACATTCATACATGTAGAATGATGCAGCAAATTATAGAAGCGCAATTACAAAAGAAAAAGGCAAAGAGTGTTGTAAAAGAACGACACATCGCCTTAGGCTCCCCAGATACCAAAGGCAATGTCATACAAATGAAACTGCGCCGTATCATCTTTGTTGGTGATGATGGCTGATGAAATGTTGAAAAGTCAATACATTCTTCATTCCCGGAGATAAACCAGCCATTTAATTACTTCATCATGGTGTGGATAATTAATCATAATAGATTTCTCAATGCTCTTTTTTTTAGTTTAACTTGAGTTCAATTTAATAGCAATTATCAAGATGGGCTTCGCATCCCGGATTAGCCTATTTAAATAATTAAACAGCATTCAATATCTAAACTTCATAATATGAAAACACCTCTATCTCACCCATCAAAATACAATGAAAATACTCTTTCATGTTTTTCTTTTAATAAAACAGTTTCATCGATAGTTACTTTTATTATAATAGCATCTTTTCTCTTTGTTGAGGTTGCCAAATCGCAAACATTGCCGACAGGCTTTAGCCAGGTACTGGTTGCCGGCGGAATAAGTAATCCAACGGTCATGGCTTTTTCTCCCGATGGAAGAATTTTTGTAGCCCAACAAACCGGTCAATTGCGAATAATAAAAAATGGTGCTTTGCTCGGTACACCGTTTATAAGTTTAAGCGTAAACTCTTCCGGTGAACGCGGTTTGCTTGGGATTGCCTTTGACCCAAACTTTGCTTCTAATAATTTTATCTATCTCTATTATACATTACCTTCTGCTGCAAATAATCGTATCAGCCGCTTTACTGCCAATGGAGATGTGGTTGTTGCCGGAAGCGAAGTTGTAGTGCTTAATCTTGATCCCCTAAGCAGCGCTACAAATCACAATGGAGGCACCATGCAGTTTGGCCCTGATGGTAAATTGTATGTTGGTGTTGGTGAGAATGCAAACTCTGCAAACTCACAAAATCTTGATACATACCTTGGGAAAATATTACGAATAAATTCAGATGGAACTGTTCCTTCCGGCAATCCTTTCATTACAGGAACAAATCAGAAATTAAGAGTCTGGTCTTATGGTTTAAGAAATCCCTATACAATTACCTTTCAGCCGGGCACAGGGAGATTATTTGTAAATGATGTGGGACAAAATACCTGGGAAGAAATAGATGATGCCACCACAGGTGGAAATAATTATGGCTGGCCAAATGCAGAGGGTACCAGCACCAACCCTGCCTACACCAATCCTGTATATTCCTATATGCATGGAACTGGCACTGGGTTAGGATGTGCTATCACGGGAGGAACTTTCTTTAATCCTGCTTCAACAAATTATCCTTCGTCATACATAGGTAAATATTTTTATATTGATTACTGCGGAAATTGGATTGACGTGCTTACATTAAGCGGAAGCACAGGCACACGGGCAAGCTTTGCAAGCAGTATTGCCGGAAGCCCTGTATCAATTGTTACAGGAAATGATGGTAATTTATATTTCCTTTCCCGTGGCAACAGCGCAGTTTATAAAATTACTTATACAGCTTCTGCTGCCCCAGTAATTACTACTCAGCCACAAAGCATAACAGTACCGCAGGGTAATTCTGCAACTTTTAGTGTTACTGCAACAGGTACTGCTCCACTAACATATCAATGGAGAAAAAATGGAAGTAATATAACATCTGCTACAAATTCTTCATACACAATTTCATCAGTTACTGCTGCCGATGCAGGAACATATTCTGTTGTGGTTACTAATGCTTCGGGAAGCGCAACAAGCAATAATGCTACATTAACTGTTACATCTCCAAACCAGCCGCCCACCGCAACTATCACAACTCCCGCAATCGGGGTTACTTATGCCGGGGGCGATGTTATTAATTTCAGCGGAACCGCTACTGACCCTGAGGATGGCACACTGGGTGCAAGTGCATTTACATGGTATGTAATATTTCATCACGATATTCACACGCATCCGGGGCCCTCAGCGCCTTCAGGTGTAACAAGTGGGTCGTTTACTATCCCAAACACAGGAGAAACTGCTCCTACTGTATTCTACCGTTTGTATCTTGTTGTTACGGATTCCAAAGGACTAACGGATACCGCATACACTGATATTTTACCAAGAACTTCTACCATTACACTTAATACAAATCCACAAGGTTTAACAGTCACGTTAGACGGACAGCCATTTACTGCTCCGCTTACGGTTACAAGTGTTGAAGGGGTTCTAAGAACTATTGGTGCCACATCACCCCAAACTTTTAATGGCTCAACATATACATTTAGCAGCTGGTCGCAGGGTGGTGCACAAACGCAAACTTTTGCAACACCGGTAAGTGATGTAGCCTACACCGCTAATTTTAGTACAACAATTACAACCACGCTTAATCCGGTGGCAGATGCCTATGTGCGTGCAGGCAGCTTTAGTAATAATAATTATGGAAGCAATATCACTCTTAATACAAAGACTTCATCTGCAGCAAATGCTATTTATCAAACATATATACGTTTTGATATTTCATCTTTAGGTACAAATTCCACTTCAGTAAAATTGAGGTTATATGGGCATTTAAATAATAGCAATAATGCTTCTGCAGATGTACAGGTATTTGATGTAACCTCTCAAACGTGGCAGGAGAATACTATTACTTATGCAAACAAGCCTGTAGCACAAACAACAGTGCTTGCAACTGCAACTGTTACAGGAACAGGAAGCCAGTATTATGAATGGGATTTAACGCAACACATTAATAGCCTCAGAAACTCGGGAGCCACTTCCGTGTCGCTATTTATTAAAAATCTTACTGTTACTGCTAATGACCGGGTAATTTATAATTCAAAGGAAAGTGCAACTAATAAACCTGAACTAAAAGTAACCGGTAATTCTTTAAGTAGCGTTGCAAAGCTTCCGCAAATAGTTTATCCCAAATTAAATGTAATTTCTTTTTCTGCGTATCCAAATCCTGCATCAAACAATTTTATATTAAAATATTCACCGGAATTCCAAAACAGGAAATTGAAGATAATTGACGTAGCGGGAAAATTAGTGAAAGAACTATTACTTACTGAAGGAGGCATACAAAATATCAGGACGGGCGATATAAAGCAAGGTTTATATTTTCTTTATATTGAAATGAACAATAAAAAATATTCTCAAAAAATTCTTATAGAGAAATAACAACAGCTACGACTCAATATCAGCAGTTATAACAGAAAACTTATTAAATTAGTTTCAGTTATTTCTTTTTGAAAGGATGCCTTAGTAGCAATATTCAGCTTTGATCCGAAGGTCTTGACCCGGCTGCCAAAAATGCCTTCGTAATTACAATGCAGTGTTTGCCCAACAGTAAAGATTTCGGGGAGTGATTTACAATACAATATATTTTGAACTATTTTTATTTGTGTTTACGTGGTATCTCATTTGAGAGTAACGGGTGAACATGAACGGCGTTGCTAAATTTATTTTTGCAGACTACCGTTGCAGTTTGCCCGTCTGTATTTTGATTAGGTAAAAGATATCGCAAGGAGTTTTTTTTTTAAAACCTGGTGTTTTGTATATTCCTGTATCACCCAAATGGTAAACTTCATTTTTATTTATGCCCGAAAAATCCAAATCAAAAAAGCTCTATACCTGCGAAAGAAAATAAAATAGAAATGCTGACTTTAGTCTGATAAATTTATAAACAATTTGCTGTATGAAAAAGACAATTCTCTTTATTACATTATCTTTTATGGTTAACACCATGTCCGCACAATTCAGCATTAGCAACAACAAACGTTATTTATTAAAAAACAATAAACCATTTTTTTGGCTGGGAGATACGGGATGGGAATTGTTTCACCGACTCACAAGAGAGGAAGCAGATCAATACCTGAAACGCAGATCAGAACAGGGATTTACCGTGATACAAGCCGTAGTACTGGCAGAGTTTGATGGCCTCCATGCACCAAACGCATACGGCGATATTCCACTTACAGATGACGATCCGGCTAAGCCCAACGAGGCATATTTTAAACATGTGGATTATATAATTGATAAGGCAGCAGAATACAATTTGAACATTGCTTTTTTACCAACATGGGGAGATAAGATCGATAAAAATTCGTGGGGAAAAGGGCCTGAAATTTTTAATACCCAAAATGCAAAGGTCTATGGAAAATGGATTGGTGCCAGGTACAAAGAAAGAAAAAATATCATTTGGATATTAGGTGGCGACCGCAATCCAAGAAATGAAAATGATGTTGCTATATGGCGTGCAATGGCAGAGGGAATTATGGAAGGAACCAACAAAAATGCGATGATCAGTTTTCATCCTCAACCCAACGATTTAGGCTCCGCGCAATGGTTTCATAAAGACGACTGGTTAAGCTTTAATATGTTTCAGAACGGGCATTGCAGGGACAATCCGATATATGACAAAATACAGGCTGCTTACAAATTAATCCCTTCGAAACCAGTGATGGATGCAGAGCCTATTTATGAGGATCATCCAGTTTGTTTTAATGCGAAAGATCTTGGGATAAGCAGTGCTTATGATGTAAGAAAATATGCTTATCTCGATTTGTTTGCCGGTGCCTTCGGGCATACGTACGGATGCCATGACATCTGGCAATTCTATTCAGCAAAACATGAAGGAGTGAACGGCCCGCATTTCTATTGGCCGGAAGCTATGGAGTTGCCCGGCGCTAATCAAATGAATTTTGTTAGAAAATTAATGGAGTCACATCCACTGTTGGATAGAGTTCCCGATCAAGCTTTAATAAAAGAAAATAATTATTCCCCGGCGGAAAGGATTGAGGCAACAAGAGGTAGTGATTACCTGTTTGTTTACACGGCCGCAGGTAAACCATTCACTGTTGTTAATGGTAAAATAAAAGGCACAACATTACATGCATATTGGTTTGACCCACGCACTGGAAATACAACCGATATCGGACGTGTACCTAATACCGGGACAAAACAATTCACACCTCCGTCGAAGGGTTATGGTCACGATTGGGTACTGGTGATGGATGATCAATCAAAAAATTATGAACATCCAAAGTAGTATGACAGGAAGTTTGATTGATTTAATCAAACAGCTCTTAAAATAAGCTGGAAGTTTACATCGAAGGCGTCTTTAATTTTAATGAGGCCAGCCATCTTTTTTGGAGGTGATAATTTGAAGTCTGAAAAATTGAAGCTGTGGCCCCCATCTAATTGTATACGACCCGGTGCACCGTTAGAAAATGCGTAACTCAATTCGAAACGCTTCACCACCCCTGCCACTTCCACCTCCACCCAGCCTTTTATCATTTCTTTTTCATTTGCCCATTGCAATTGAGCAGGTAATTATTACCCCTTCAGAAGTAACAGTCGCTGATGTAAGCACAAAACTAATGTTTGGGTTAGCGGTTGTCTTCAGCGCTTTATATGTGTTTTTATCCATAGCAGTATGGCCGCTTTTTAAGTTTACTGCAGGAAGTGTAAAACTTAATTTTGAAAGCGAGGTAATCTTCCCGTCTGCACCAACAGTAAATTCTGCTTCACTGTTACCAGTCTTTGCTTTCATTTCTCAGTCATGTATAGTAGATGTCCCTTTCAGACTTATATCCATAGCATGAGACTCGTAGCTTGTTTGTGCAATGCCTGCACAGCATATAGAGAAATTAGCAGCCAGTAATAACGCAATTTTTCTTAGTGATAAATTTTTCATGGTGATTTTCTTTTGTAGTCTTTTTTCCTTTTTTTTTGAAATGCGAAGTTAGCTCCGGGTATAACTCTTGACTATGACCACAAAAGGCATGAAATATGTTTCTAATCATGAAAGGAAAGCACAAGCAACTTTTATGATGAAACTCATAATAACTTATGATGGAAGTATTGAAATAACTATTGTGGTAAGGTTAATTTTGATAGATAAAGATTATCATTATAACATGTAAGATTTGAAAAAAGATTGCGCTATGGAAATAAATAAAGAAATAACAATAAGCAACGATAGCCTGATAAAAGACATCCAGGGTGAATTTTCAGCCTGTTATCCTTTTCTGAAAATTGAATTTCTTTTGACAGGTAAAAGAGACGCAAGCGGCAGAAATAATTTGATAGACCCGGGCACTTCCTTGAAACAACTGGCGAATATAAGCGAGTACAAAATCGATATCAACAGGCAGAGGACAGTTGCAGAAGTATCACAGAATCTGCAGGAAACCCTTGGCGTGATGGTGCGCATGTGCAGGAAGTCTGGCAATGTTTGGAGTACGATTTCTATAAGTGACAGCTGGACGCTCCAAAGCCAAAATGTTGCAGGGGAATATATTAGTTCCGAAATGGCGATGGATACAGTTAAACCGGCAATTTATGTTTAAATTTGTTGAACACCTTTGAAACCACAATGTTTGTAATGCTCAAAAAGTTCAACATTATTTAATTCCTTATGCCGGCTCTATAACACCTGTACAGGGAATACCGGTGTTGATGCACTTCCATGTATGAATAGCCTGTTACCAGATTTTATGCATTCTACGGCTTGCTCTGCTGTTATATATTTTTCACTCATTATGCCCAGGAAGTGGATTATTTAATTTAATTGCCTTGCAAAAAGCTCATCGTGATACTTATAATTAGTAGGGGAGATTCCTGATTCTTTTTTCATCCACAATAATAACCTTGCCATTTTGAATGTCGACAAGTTTTTCATCTTTGAAGTCACCTAATGTTCTTATCAAAGATTCGGTCGCTATGCCAATGGATTGCGCCATATTTTCCCTCGATAAGTTTAAAACCGTTTGGTTGCCTTCTTCCACTTTATATTTTTCCAATAATTGAATAAGCCCATATGCCACTTTTCTTCTTAATGAACTGTAAGCAAGATTTAAAAGGCTCTCTTCCTTTTCTACAATGTTTTGCGTAATGATCTTAATGAATGTTTGCGCTATCTGCATATCGTTGGAGATCAGTTGTAAAAAATCTCCACGTGGTATCAACATCAATGCCGATTCTTCAAGTGCCTGTGCCTGGTCTTTATAATTGGTATCTTCTAATATCGGAAGATATCCGAAGTATTCTCCCGGCCCGTGTATGCTGGTGATAAATTCTTTTCCATCATCGTTTGTCCTGGATATTTTTACCTTACCGGAAACCACATAATATACTGCACGCGGACGCTGATTCTCTGCATACATATTTACTTTTTTACTGTAATTAACTATTTCTCTTTCATCAGACGCAAGTTGAATTTTGCCAGTTTGTTCTACATCATGCAGAAAATCAGTTAATGCTCCGGGGCCTGTATATTGCTCTTTCAGCAATTCATTTTTCTTTAATCTTATCTCGATTGCATTTAATAATTTTATTCCATCAAAAGGCTTTGTGATATAATCATCGGCACCCATTTCCATCCCTCTTCTGACATCAGATTTTTCTGATTTTGCGGTGAGGTAAATAAAAGGGATACTGGCTGTTTCTGTATGCTTGCTTAATAAGTGATACACGCCATATCCATCTAACACAGGCATCATAATATCACAAACAATTAAATCCGGTTTTTCTTTTAGTGCTATCTCAACACCAACTTTTCCATTCTCTGCCGTTACAACTTTATAATTAGCAAGCTCAATAATCTCAGCTGTGTTCTCACGTACTTCCAGATTGTCTTCTATTATTAATATCTTCTTCATAAGCCATGACCTGTTTTATTTTGAGGAATGTAAAAGGTAAATATCGTACACTCGTTCAATGTACTTTTTATGGTTATTGTGCCATCCATTAGCTCAAGGTACTTAGCTACAATATGAAGACCTAAGCCTGTGCCCTGTATATTAGCAGCGTTCTTTGCACGAAAGAATCGTTCAAACAAATGCTGCTGGTCTTCTTCGGATATGCCAATGCCGTTATCCTCAACGGAGATCATAAGATTATTACTATTGATTGATGAAATAACTTTAATGATTGCATTTTCATTTGCAAACTTTATTGCATTAGAAATAAGATTAATCAAAATATTCTTCACGAGGCTCGTGTCGAGCCAAACATCCCCGTCAACTAAATTTGTAAGATTTATTTTCTGACCTTTTTTAAACAAACCATCCAACTCCTGCGATAAGTCTTTAAGTATATCATCAAGAGTAACTGAACTTACCAGTTCCATATTAGTTTGCACCAAACCTTCTTCGAGCTTACCAAGAGAAAGAAAATCTTCGAGGATATTTTTCATTCCACCTACCGCATCCTTTATCCGGTCAACATGCTTTTCAACTTTTGGATCGCCATGTAGCTTGTTATACTTGTCCAATAAATATGCGGATGAAAGAATAATACTTAATGGGGTTCTAAATTCGTGTGAGGCAACGGTAACAAAGTTTGATTTCAATTCATTCAGGTCCCTCTCATTTTCATAAGCAAGGTTAAGTTCTTCCTTAGAACGTTCTAACTCCGATAATGCTTCCCGAAGCATTTTTGTTCTATCCTCTACTTTCTGTTCCAGCTTGGTATTCATTGATTTTATTTCCGAAGTAACTCTTTCTAACTCACGTGTCTGTTCCATCGCCATGGCTTCGTGAGCCTTTCTTACAGTTATATCAATCACAAATGCAAACACAAAAATCTCGTCGTTAATAACGTAGTGACTAAGGCTTACTTCGACAGGGAATGTGGTGCCATTCTTTCGCTGTGCTAATAAGTCCCGTCCATGCCCCATTATCCGCGGTTCGGGATGATGATAATATTGCTCCCGGTCTTTTACATGCCTTGCATGAGTTGAGGTGGGTAAAAGTATATCTACAAGGTCACCAAAAACTTCTTCTTTTGCATAACCGAACTGCGTTTCAGCATATTTATTAAAGTTTATGATCTGGCCTGTATTATTTGTTACGACAATGCCAATCGTGGCAAAATTGAACAAGGCCTCAAACTGATGGATGTTATCAATGTTGTTTAGAGAAACCCGGCTTTGATGCGTTGGCATATAATATTATGATTTCAATGCAGGTTGCACTATTGTGCTCCGGGCTGTGTAAACTTTATAAAGAATTGCTTAGTGTTTTAAAGTTATGCCTTTTATTTTAGAGACTTTCGAGCTATGCATAAATTGATAGAGGGTTATTACTTCCTGAAAATCATCCTTTTCATGATGCGTTGGACGCTAATATCTGATACTGAATTAATCCAATAGGGATACGACCTTACTAAATTGATTTAGCTAGCCACAAAAAACAATTGCCCCACCTTTACGAAATTCGAGTATAACGGTATCGCAACTAAGTATCATTTTGAAAACAGGATATCTAAATTTATTAAATGGTAATTTTATCCAGGCAAGAACCGAGCAATGGCAATGTGATATCAATACTACTTTAAAAATTGGCCAGGCATCGACTATTTTAGCGACACAATTTATCTTACTCTACCTCTTGAGGTGCTTTGATTGTTGTGACAAGTTTCCTCTTGCGATTACATTTCATTTTCCTGTTTTATCCATTTTCATTTTCCCCATTTTCCCATCCATGTAACATTTATCCCCTTCTTTCATCATCATGGCTGTGCCATTTTTCATTTTGCATGTACCATCCTTCATACAAATCGTACCATCACTCATGGTCATATCCTTGTCCATATCCATCATCTTGCCGTTCTTCATCATCATCATTTTACCATCCTTCATCATAACACAGTCTTTCATTGCATTTTGTGTTTTAGCATGGTGCATTGTGTGGGCGGTTTTACTTGTTTGAGCATTAGCACTTATACTGAAAATTAAAGCAGTAATCAAGAAGAATATATTTTTCATAATAATAAATTTTTAAGCCTTTAAATTTTTAAGCTTTAAATTATATTCACAATAATGTAACCACAATTCTGGAGGTATATATAATGAATCAAAATATTGAGGAACCGGATAGTCTATGGTACCAGTCTTAAGTTGTCGAAAATCATCTCATATTGCAAGAATGATTTTACAACATCGAAACCTGCAGTAATGACCTTAATAATGATCTCCACCTTTACTGCAACCATGCGGAATGCGAAAATCAAATTCGCTACTTTCTAACTCATATAAAAATGAACTATGCAGTAAGTGATGATAATTGCATTAATTACCCAGGCTAAAAAAGGGTTGGTAAAGTGATTTTGGTTGCCTGGGCTGCCAGGTTAACAACCAGAATAGGTAGATTGACTGTGCAAGCTATTATCCATAGTGCCAAATTATTGCCCCCAATAAAAACTATAGCAGATAGAGTAATAGGTAAAACTGTTCCTATACCACACATAAATGCAATACCTAGCCACATAAATCTGTTTCTCTCCTCTAAGTCGCACCATGTATAAATCTTTGGATTAAACCTTTTGTTACTGACCGGCGGATTGTGTAGAAATAGGGGGCGGTTAAATGGATTTCCTGCGTTGAATAACTTGTTGCATACATTAAAATTTAGAATACAAATTTTGAAAATATTTTTGATGTAATTTATGTCTACGCTCATTTCAAATACTGATGGTTATCATAGCGCTAAAAACATAAGCTACTTTAATTAAGTTGCTTATTTGCATCAAAGAAGCTTATTACGTGGATAGATTCTAATAAATCTATAGCCCTCTATACTTATTGTACAATCACTAACTTATTGTACAATCATTACTTATTGACCTTTCCAAAACCAATTTCTGAACTTTTTAATTTTCAATTAGCTATGAACAATTCGGTTACACAAAATACCAACCAGGTGCGGGTAACCTAATTGGTCACAACAGAGTTGATAATTTTTGATATTTAATTGGCGGGCTAAAAATCAAAAAAGCCAGTAAAGATTGAGTTTTTCGCCTGAACTGATTTATGGTACTGAGTCCTTAAAAAATTTCAGGTGTTTCATATTCTATTTCTTTCACATTAAATTTTGCATAACTAAAATCACCTTTTTTCAACCTCCAGAGTACTTACGCTCTTGTAGGTATTGTAATTCCGTTAATCGTTTTGTAATCTGCCATTTTACAAATCCATGTCTCCAATCTTTTTTCATCCATGTAGCGCTTTGTTTCCATTTGTATAATCTCTCCTGTATCATTAAACGTTACAATGTAAAACAGTGCTAAACCATTGTAATTAAAAGTTAGTTTGGCTGATGAATTATCAATAGCTATCCATTGTAATTTTTCTGAGGGTAAAAATTTGTTGGGAACCAAACACTTTCCGCAAGCCAACGCAATAATTCACTTTCATTATATTGTTGTTTTCCATGAACGTCTACAACGTTGATAGTTGATAAAATTGTTGCGATTAGTCTTCCTTCATTAGATAAATACATATCCCGTGCAACAAACATTGAGGTTGTGCCTTTCCAAATAAACCCTGGTTTTTCTGTGGTGAAATATTGTTCCCCTTCAATATTTACCCAGTGCTTTTTTAAGTCTGTTTTAAATTTTCCATCATGCTTCAATCTTATGTAACTAATGTATGGTTGCCCTTCTTTTAAAACATGTTTAAAATATCGTTGCACGGGTTCGGGTAAACCTGATAGCTGTTCATAGCTAAATGTTTTATCCGAAATATTTTTTGATTGTGAGAATAACTGCTTTACTTCTTTATTGAATCGGATATATAAATTTATTTTTCCTGAGATGAATATGATTGCAATAAGTGCAACAACAATTAAAATATATAGCATGAATTTTTTGATAAAGATTAGTTTTGATTTGTAATAACCTTTTGCTTTTTAAAAAACATTGCAAGCAATAACATTGCTGCCGGAGCTGTAATTCCCCATGGTAATCCGAGAAGAAATAATTTTTGTGAAAACGTCGGGTAGAAATACACCGTTGCAATCAGAGGAGTAACAGGTCCGTTAGCCAGTAAGGATAACCTAATCCATTTTTGAAACCCCTTTTTCTCAAATACCGGAACAAGTGCAAAAGTTGCTAAACCCATAAATATATATCCCAACGCATCAAAATCCCAAAAGAGTGAATGTGGCGTTTGTTTAAGAATAAGAATATTAGCTGCATCGCCTTTGAGAGACATAGGAATTACTGTTGTTAATTGAACAACATAATTTGCCGTAACAAAAACTGCGTATATAACAGTGAAGATAAGAGCAGCATGGCTCCAGAATTTTTTGTCATCCGGTGTTACATAATGAAGCGCAAGAATTTCGATAACAAAAGGTATAACAATGCAAAGCGAGGTTCCGAAAATCAAAATTTCATCTAATGGATATTTGAGGACACCAGCCATCTGCAATGCCTGAACAATACAAAATGCAACTGTTGCAATAAATGCAACAAGCCTGACCAAAAACCAATTTTATAGATTGTTATATTCATACGTGGACTTGTTGTTTATTTTGAATTTATGAATGTTGAAAGAAGCTTGTCTAAAGTAGGCGTTGCAACAGATGATGAATGGACTATCGTTAATACTTTTTCTGCCACTAACTGCATTTCATCTTTTGCTGCATTGGCATGGGGTGCCATACCCAGCGTTCCCATTTTACCTTGCATTGCATGTTGCCAATACATAACCGAAAACCATTTTGGCATTATCATAAAAATGATTTTTAAGTTGGTTGGCATAATAGGCAACCCAAGTTTTTTGCATGCTGAAAACCCTTCACTGATAGCTTTAACCATCTCCTGAATACTGCTTTTGTTTTTGCCTAACTGAATACTGTTTCCATTTTCTTTTATAATTGATGCAGAAACACAAGCCACAAAAACGGCGTGTGTTTTTAGCCATGCCTGCATGTTTGCAGTAATCACAGTTTCAAAACCTACTGTTTCAAAACGAAGTTTTATCTCCTGAGTATGTTTTGAAACTTTACCATCCATTTCGCCGATAGTAGTTTTTTGCTGTTTTATTTGAATGTAGTCTACCCGGTTATCGTGGTAAATTCCTCCTGCTCCGGGAAAGCCTAACATTAAATGCTTTGGCGCCAGTTCATTCATTAAATACTCCATGCTGTCAGGATTGTTAAGCATGAACATAATTAAAGTGCATACAGTATTTTGCTTTAGTATTTTTATTACTGGTTCAAGCTGATCTAATCTAACGGTTACTATTATTAAATCGTAGAAGCCTGAAGGTGCTAATTCTTGGATTAGCGACACATTGTCGGTAGTTTGCCTGCCGGTTAAAACATCTTTAATAATTACTCCGTTTTGTTTTAAAGTTTCATAACGTTTTCCTCTTGCCAATAGCGTAACATCAGAATGTGATTGATGAAGCCTTGCGGCATAAACACTGCCAATTACACCTGCGCCATAAAAAAGAATTTTCATTTTTTGTTTTTATGTTCTTACAAACCATTCAAGTCGTTTTAATGAAACAGTTTGAGGATAGTTTTTATGTAGTATCATTCTTTTTACTATAGTCGTTATACCTTACCTCAATTTCTTCTGCCACGGCTTTAACTCCTATTATCCTTTTTGCTGCATCATTAGCTGCAAGTTTTTTTGAATAATTATCAACAACTCCTGTCAATGTTATAATCCATCTTTAGCTGTTACACCAATTTCTGCCGCGTTTAGAAAGAGAGACCAATTGATCTCATCCTTAACATCTTTTTGCAATTCTTATTTGATTTCATTTTATCTGGTTTATTTGCAATTGATTTATTACATCACAAAGATGATTACTATTGACCCATGAAGCATTACACTATTGGAGTAATAAGTTATATAAATCGCATGTTTCTAAATAAGCAATTGCTTACTGAATTTAATTGAATGATGTTGCCAATTGTGGTATGAAAAGGGTTTATTCAACTACCTTTCCATATATTTTCAGGAAAAAAGATTGAAACTTTATATTAAATACATGGTAAGCCTTCGTTGCAAAATGATGGTAAAAGAAGAACTGAAAAAACTTGGATTGCATTATGCGACTGTTGATTTAGGAACGGTTGAGATTTTGGAAGATATTACACAGGAGCAACGCATTCAGCTGAAAAAAAACTTACTTCGTTCAGGGCTTGAATTATTGGATGATAAAAAAAGCATTCTAATCGAGAAAATAAAAGATGTAATTGTAGAAATGATTCATTATTCAGATGAATTACCAGAAGTGAATTATTCTGATTATATAAGTGAAAAATTGCACCAGGATTACACTTACCTGTCCAATACTTTTTCGGAAGTGAAAGGTATTACCATACAGCAATTTATTATTATAAATAAAATTGAAAAGGTAAAAGAATTGATATTATACGACGAACTAAACCTAACCGAAATTTCCTATAAACTTCACTACAGCAGCGTTGCACATTTATCAAATCAGTTCAAAAAAATTACCGGGCTTTCCCCTTCTTTCTTCAAAAAGTTAAAGCAAAAACGCCAGGGCAATTTAGAAAACCTGTGATTTATGTAAGGCTTTCCTTTTAATCTGTAAGGCTTTACATTTTTATTCAACTGAACTTTGTACTATCATTATTTCTTATCGGCCGTTGCTTTTAAACCAGTGCTGTTGTGGCAAAAAAAAATAAATATGATTATAAATGCAGTGAAAGATCACAGTGGCTTTGCAGAATTAGAAAAATCAAAAGTTCATATTGTTGTTGAAATTATCGAATACATGCCCAATGCCGTTGTAAGTAAAACAATCATCAAAAAGGCAACAGGTAACGTGACTGTTTCTTCGTTTGATACAGGTGAGGAATTAGCTGAGAAAACTTCGCCATTTGATAATTATATTCAAATCATTGACGGCGCTGCTGAAGTTACCATTGACGATAAAAAATATAAATTGAATTTAGGTGAAGCAATTATTATTCCTGCTCATGCGAAACATCACTTTAATGCTGATGTTCAATTCAAAATGATTTCAACAGTTATTAAAAGCGGTTATGAAGACTGATAAATCAACCGTCAGAAAAATCAGAAGCAATTGTCGATTTAAAGTGGAATAACCCTGGAGTATTCCCGGAGAAAGAAGAGGCAAGGACATTTCGCTTTACATTTTGAAAAGCGGTTTGCTTCCGGTGCATAACAAAAGAGCATTATTTGGAAAATAAGAAAATATTAGAAACGGTTTAGCAAAAAAAAACCATTGATATTTTGAAATATAATTTCATAAAAATTTAATAAAAATTAAAAAGATGGAAAACAAAAAAGTATTACAAAAGAACAGTGTCAATAAAGTCAAACCTGATGTAACCCCAGTTGACAAAAAAGTTGCAGGAAAAAAGCCATTGAAAAAATCATCTGCTTTGCTTGCGGCGTCCAAGGCACGCAGTGCGGTCGGTGGAGTAAATGCTCATTCTTCAAAAGATGTAAGAGGTTCCAGCGGCCTGGCAAATACAGGAACTATTATTTCTTATGACTAATCATTTTAAAATGAACCGGTTTTTAATTCTTTAAAAAAAGACAAGTTCTTCTGATAGCCAAATAGATTTTAAACCTGTATGACGAAAATCATCTTTTTTTAAGAGTAAGGTAAATTAAATAAACTCTTGGAATGAGGAATTTTGAGAACTGAATAAAACAATTAATCTGACACATAAAATAATATAAATGACAACCACAATTGAAAAGAAACCGGAAGTTTCAAACAAACAGGTACAAACAAAAGCAGCCGCAAACGGTCATGCAACAATGAAAGGTTTAGTATATAACGGACCTGGAAGAATTGCTTTAAAACAAATACCAAAACCTGTTATTGAAAAATCAACAGATGCTTTGGTGAAAGTTATAAAGACCACGATTTGTGGAACCGATTTAGGCATCCTACATGGTAAAACGCCATCGGTAAAACCGGGTACAACATTAGGTCACGAAGGTGTTGGTGTAATAGAGGAAGTGGGAACTTCTGTCACTAATTTTAAAAAGGGTGATCATGTCATCATCTCGTGTATTACATCCGATGGTAGCTGTGAATATTGTAAAAAACAATTGTATTCGCATTGCGAAGATGGTGGCTGGATATTAGGACATTTAATTAATGGCACACAAGCTGAGTATGTTCGCATTCCACATGCTAATAACAGTCTGTATTTAATTCCGCCAAATTCTGATGAAGAAGCGTTGGTGATGCTGAGCGATATTTTACCAACCGGTTTTGAAATAGGCGTTATTGCAGGACAGGTTCAGCCCGGAGATACGATTGCTATTGTTGGCGCCGGACCAATTGGTATGGCAGCTTTGCTTACGGCGCAATTTTATTCTCCGGCAAAAGTTTATATGATTGACCTGGATGATAATCGCTTAGAGATGGCAAAAAAATTCGGTGCCACACATACCATTAATTCAGGCAATGAAGATGCAGTAAAAAGAACGCTGGCTGAAACAAAAGATGGCGTTGATGTAGCCATTGAAGCAGTTGGTATTCCTGCAACTTTCGATATATGCCAAAAGATCGTTCGTCCCGGCGGGCACCTCGCCAACATTGGTGTGCATGGCAAACCCGTTGACCTGCAGATTCAAAATCTATGGATACAAAACATCACCATCACAATGGGTTTGGTAAACACAAATACAACGCCGATGCTTTTGAAAACAGTTTCATCAGGCAAGCTGCAACCGGATAAATTAATCACACATCATTTCAAATTAGATGATATAATGAAAGCTTACGAGGTGTTTGGTAATGCAGGCAAAGAGAAAGCATTGAAAGTGATCATCGAATCATAATACATGAATGAAACAGAAAAAAATCCTGCTGAAAAATTACATTATGGAAAGGTCATTTCTGTTCGTGGCAGCATCGTTGATGTGAAGTTTGAAACCAATCTTCCGTTCATCAATTCTGTGTTAAGGACCGGGAAGAAAATGGAGATCATTCTTGAAGTACAATTGCAGCTCGATGCAAAACATGTAAGGGCTATTTCATTGACACCCACTCAGGGATTGGCAAGAGGTATGGAAGTACAATCGGACGGGAAAGAACTGACCGTGCCGGTAGGTAAAGAAATTTTGGGGCGCATGTTTGATGTATTCGGAAATACAATTGATCATAAAGAAGCGCTGCCTGATATGGAGCATCGCAGTATACACCAGTCGCCTCCTCCGTTAGTGAAGCAATCTACCAATTCAGAAGTTTTTGTAACTGGCATTAAAGCCATTGATGTACTGTTGCCATTAGAACGCGGCGGCAAGGCTGGTTTGTTTGGCGGAGCCGGTGTTGGCAAAACAGTTTTGCTTACGGAGATGATCCACAATATGGTAGGGCATAACAAGGGTGTAAGCATGTTTTGCGGTATCGGTGAGCGTTGCCGCGAAGGACAGGAATTGTACAATGATATGAAAGAAGCCGGTGTGCTGGAAAATATGGTGATGATGTTCGGGCAAATGAACGAACCTCCCGGTGCACGTTTTCGCGTGGGCCATGCAGCTTTAACAATGGCTGAATATTTTCGCGATGATGAGCATCGTGATGTGTTGTTGTTGATCGATAATATTTTCAGATTTATCCAGGCAGGCATGGAAGTTTCCGGCTTGATGGGACAGATGCCTTCCCGGTTGGGTTATCAACCCACCATGGGAACGGAGCTATCGAAACTCGAAGAGCGCATCGCCAATACTGATGTCGGTGCCATCACTTCCATCCAGGCTGTCTATGTGCCTGCCGATGATTTGACGGACCCTGCCGCTGTGCATACTTTCTCACATCTTTCTGCATCTATTGCACTTTCCAGGAAAAAAGCGGGTGAAGGTTTATATCCCTCCATAGACTTATTGCAATCCAATTCAAAAATGGCAACGCCTGGTATTATTGGTGAAAGGCATTACAATATTGCACAGGAAATACGGCAGACATTAGCGAAGTACGAAGACCTTAAAGACATCATAGCCATGCTCGGCCTCGAACAATTATCTGCGGAGGATCGGAACATAGTAAACCGTGCCCGGAAACTGGAGCGCTTCTTTACGCAGCCATTTTTTACAACCGAACAATTCAGTGGAATGGAGGGAAAAGAAGTTAGTTTGAAAGACGCCCTGGATGGTTGTGAACGAATACTTAAAGACGAGTTTAAAGATTTACCTGAAAGTGCTTTTTATATGATAGGGTCAATAGAAGAAGCTATGAAAAAAGGAGCTAATAATTCGAATGATGCGCCAAAGAAAAATAATGTTGTTGATGAGAAAAAACCAAAGGATTCGGAAGAAGAAAATAAAAATATTGACCAGGATAAGTCAAAGGTTTTGGTGAATAAAAAAGAACCTGTAGAGGTGGAATAAAAAAATCAAAATGGAAAACATAACAATGAGCTTAAGGATACTGCTTCCATTTAGAGTTTTTGCGGAAGCAAAAAATGTGAGCCGAATTGTTATAGAAACAAGTGAGGGTTCTTATGGCTTTTTACCGCAAAGGCTCGATTGTGTGGCTGCATTGGTGCCCGGTATTCTAACGTACGAGACAGAAGCGAAAGTTCATTATATAGCAGTTAATGAAGGCTTGGTGGTAAAAGCTGGCACCGAAGTATTGGTATCTGTTCGCAATGCCATTGGAGGCGCAGACTTGGGCAAACTGCATGAATCAGTTGAAAAAGATTTTAAGAGCCTGGATGAAAGTGAAAAAAATATTCGCAGCGTTTCGGCGAAGCTGGAAAGCAGTTTTATTTATACGCTTCAAAAATTTCATAAAGAATAACCATGGCATCCATTGAAGATGATAAAGGTTCGTTTAGCCGGAAGATAGCTGAAAAAGAAAAACGAAAATTGCGATCGCTGCATGAAAATAAGGGTGTTTGGTTCGGCTTGGGAATGATGGGAATGATAGGCTGGTCTGTAGCAGTGCCTTCATTATTAGGTGCGGCATTGGGCGTATGGTTAGATAAAAAATACCCTGAATCATTTTCCTGGACACTGACCTTTTTGATTGCTGGTTTAATTGCGGGTAGCGTGATTGCCTGGTATTGGGTTGACAAAGAAGACAAAGCAATGCATCAAAATAAAAACGAAGACAATGAATGACATTTTAAACACAACATTAGTTTTCATAAGCGGGCTTGCCCTGGGGACACTGTTCTTTGGCGGCCTTTGGCTTACTGTAAAAAAATCGGTTGCATCAAAAACACCTGCCCTTTGGATCCTCGGAAGTTTCGCTTTAAGGACGGCGATTACGTTGCTTGGGTTTTATTTCATAGGTGCAGATAACTTTCAGAGAATGCTTATCTGCCTGCTTGGTTTTATAGCAGCCAGGTTCATCGTTATCTATTTTACCAAACGGGATAAAGCAACCCAAATCCGGTTAAAAACAGGAACCAATCATGAAGCTTAGTCCTGATGAAACTATATTTTGGCAACATGGGTTTATCACTATAAACTTAACCATTGTTACTACGTGGGCATTAATGCTTGTATTGGTGGTGTCTTCAAAATTGATAACAAGGAAACTAAAAACAGGCATTCATATTTCACGCTGGCAGTGCATACTCGAAATGATTGTAACTACCATTAGCAGCCAGATCAAAGAAGTAGGATTGGATAACCCAAAAAAATATGTCGGCTTCATCGGCACTTTATTTTTGTTTATTGCCATAGCTAATCTCTGTATAATATTTCCATGGTACGAGCCACCCACTGCTTCACTTTCTACTACAACTGCACTGGCGATCTGTGTGTTTTTGGCCGTGCCTTTTTTCGGTATTGAAAAAGGAGGTATAAAAGGTTATCTGGCAACTTATATTGAACCAACACCTATAATGCTACCATTCAATCTTATCAGCGAAGTAACCCGCACACTTGCTTTGGCAGTAAGATTATTCGGAAACATTATGAGCGGTGGAATGATCGTGGCTATCCTGTTAAGTATCTCACCCTTTATATTTCCGGTTATCATGAATATGCTGGGCTTGCTTACCGGCATGGTACAAGCCTATATTTTCAGCATCCTTGCAACGGTTTATATAGCGGGTGCCGTACAGGTAAAACAAAAAGATAAAATCAAATTAAAAACAAAAAAACAAAAAGACAATAAAAATGGATAGCGTAACTACTATAGCAATAGCATCAATTATTACTGCCGGAATTACTACCGGTATTGGAACAATGTTTCCTGCGTTAAGCGAAGGAAAGGCTGTGGCATCAGCTTTAAATTCATTGGCACAACAACCCGATGCAGCACCCACTATTACAAGAACTTTATTCGTGGGCCTGGCAATGATTGAATCCACAGCAATTTATTGTTTCGTGGTTTCAATGATTCTCATTTTCGCCAACCCTTTCTGGAACCACATCATCGCAAAATAACCGACAATGAAAATTAACTGGTTCACAGTTATAGCACAGGTAATTAATTTCCTCATTTTAGTGTGGTTGCTGAAACGCTTTTTGTATAAACCTATTCTAAAGGCTGTTGATGAACGTGAAAAGAAAATCACTTCCCAACTGAAGGATGCAAAGGCTGAAAAAGCAGAAGCGAAAAAAGAGCAGGATGAATTTGCCAAGAAGAATGATGACTTCGATCAGCAAAAAAAGGCATTGATGGACAAAGCTGTTGCTGACACCAACGACGAGAAAAATAAATTGCTGGAAGCCGCGAGGAAAGAAGCGAATGATCTCCAGGTTAAACTTGAAAAGGCAGCCAAAGATGTCCAGGAAAAAATGAAAGAAAGGCTGGTGCAAAAAGTGCAGGATGAGGTGTTTGCTATTTCAAGAAAAACGCTCACTGATCTTGCCTCCGTTAGTCTCGAAGAGCAATCTGCCAATTTGTTTATTAAGCGACTGGATGAATTAAAAGACAATGAAAAAAAACAATTCATTGACGCATTCAAAGCAGATGCAAAGCCCGTGTTGATACGAAGTGCATTTGAGTTACCGGCAAAGCAACAAACAGAAATAAAAAAATCTGTGCATGACATACTCGGCGCAAAAACACATTATGAATTCGCTGTTGCCCCGGAAATAATCAGTGGGATCGAGCTTAGTGCAAACGGTTATAAACTGTCCTGGAGTATTTCGGAATATCTCACTTCACTTGAAAAAAGTATTGGTGAAACCATCGAAGAAAATACGAAGACAGAAACGGTAAAGAAACCGGAACCCGAAGCTAAAGCAGCAACAGAAAATAAATCAAATTCGGAAACAAACCCGGAACCTAACGTAAAGGCAGAGCCGAAAAAAGAGGCGATAGCAGAAAAAAAATAATATGCCACCTGATGAATTAAATAATGCTATAGACAACAACCTTACTGAATTAAGTAAGGCCAGGAAGAATTATGAATTTTCTTTTGTGCCCCGTGAAGTAGGTTATGTAACAAGCGTATCAACCGGCATTGTAAAAGTTTCGGGGCTTCCCGGTGCAGGCTTTGAAGAATTGTTGAAGTTTCCAGGTGGCTTATCCGGCATAGCTTATAATATTGACGAAGATGAAATCGGCGCTATTCTGCTTGGAGAAGATTCGCTTTTAAATGCCGGTGATGAAGTGGAAAGAACCGGCCGTGTTATGGACATTCCCGTTGGAGATTCATTGATAGGAAGAGTGGTTAATCCTTTGGGTGAACCCATGGATGGCAAAGGCGCTATAGCTCATAAACAACGGCTTCCCATAGAGCGGCCTGCGCATGCCATCATGGATCGCAGTGCTGTAACAGTTCCTTTGCAGACCGGCTTAAAAGTAATTGATGCATTAATCCCGATCGGTCGCGGTCAGCGTGAATTGATTTTAGGCGATCGCCAAACGGGTAAGACAGCCATTGCGATTGACACCATTCTTAACCAGCGTGGCAAAAATGTAATATGCGTTTATTGCGCCATTGCGCAGCGGGCATCGTCAGTGGCAAAAGTAATAGCAAGGCTCACGGAAAAAGGAGCGATGGAATATACAATACTTGTTGTGGCGGAAGGAAACAATTCGCCGGGGTTAAATTATATCGCACCTTATGCAGCCACCAGCATTGCCGAATATTTTATGGAACAGGGTCGTGATGTGTTGATCGTTTATGATGATCTTACCCATCATGCACGTGCTTATCGCGAGCTTTCTTTGTTGTTGAGAAGGCCACCGGGAAGGGAAGCTTTTCCCGGGGATATTTTTTATATTCATTCAAGATTATTAGAAAGAGCCACGCACTTAAGTGACGATCTTAAAGGCGGGTCACTTACCGCTCTGCCGATTATTGAAACGGAAGCTCAAAATATTTCGGCATATATTCCTACCAATCTTATTTCCATCACCGATGGCCAGATATATCTTTCTCCCGAGCTTTTTGAATTAGGCATTCTGCCGGCAGTAGATGTAGGCAAATCCGTTTCGCGTGTTGGAGGCAAAGCACAATTGGCTGCTTATCGTGCGGTAACAGGTAATTTGAAATTAGCTTATTCGCAATTTGAAGAGTTGGAAAATTATGCACGTTTCGGTACAAGGCTGGATGATAACACACGCAAAATTATTGAACATGGAAAGCGTATCAGGACGTGGTTAAAACAACAGGAGCTTCAGCCACGGGCGGTACCTGAGCAAATTGTTGTGTTGCTTGCATTGACGAGCAAATTATTTGAAAATATATCAATCGAAAAAATGCAGGAAGCTGAAGCTGCTTTGGTGGCGATAAGTAAAGACCTTCCGGAAGATATGCTTAAGCGATTATTTTCTGATGAGGGGTTGAGCAAACCGGATAATGAAGAAATATTAAAAAGGGCCACAGCCGCACTTATTCCTTTTCAGCAAAAGCCGGAGGATGACAAACAAAAAGCATCTTAAAAAAAAATGGATACTTTAGAGAGTTTACGCACAAAAATTGATGGGGCTAAAGATCTTAAGTCTGTAGTTAAAACGATGAAGGCCGTCGCCGCTTCAAACATAGGGCAATACGAATCTGCTGTTGCCTCACTGGGCGATTATTATCGCACTATTGCCTTAGGGATCATTGCTTATTTAAGAGCTGAAAAAATAGAAACCATCAACAGTAAACCGGTGCTTAAAACAAACACAGAAGATTTAACCGGTGTAGTTGTTTTTGGTTCAGACCAGGGATTGGTAGGCCCGTTCAACGATTCACTCACGGCTTTTGTAAATACCTCGTTAAAAGATATACCTGGCAAAAAAGAAATCTGGGCTGTAGGAGAACGTATCCCATTGCTTCTTGCCGATGTTGGCTTTGCGCCTGCTAAATTATTTTCAGTTCCCGGTACGGTGAATGCGGTCACTCCGTTGGTTGGGGAAATCATAATTACGGCGCAAGAAAATCTCGACAAAGGAGAATTGAAGGCTGTCTATATTTTTCACAATCAACCAAAACCGGGCGCAGGCTACCTTCCCGTAATGCAGCGGTTGTTGCCATTGGATGAAAAATGGCGGAGCACCATCACTGAATTAAAATGGCCCAATAATAAAATACCACAGGTGGCAGGTGGTTTGCAGCCCACTTTATCAGCCCTCATCCGGGAATATCTTTTTGTGTCGCTGTTTAAAGCATGTACCGAATCTTTGGCGAGTGAAAATGCAAGTCGCTTAAATTCCATGCAGCGTGCAGAAAAAAACATAGGTGATCTGCTGGATGATCTGAATAAAAATTACCATCGCCTGCGACAAAGTAGTATTGATGAAGAATTATTTGATGTGGTTTCAGGCTTTGAAGCTTTAAAGAATGGAACAAACTAAAAATTAACCATGAAAGAAAATAATATCACAACCTTATTTCTTGATATTGGAGGCGTGTTGCTTTCCAATGGATGGGGACACGATTTCAGGTAAAAAGCTGTAGATAAATTTCATCTCGATAAAGAGGAAATGGAAGAAAGGCATAGCATCATGTTTGTTACTTATGAAGAAGGCAGAATCACATTAGATGAATATCTTGATCGTGTTATCTTTTATAAAAAACGTGATTTTACTTTCAATGAATTCCGGGATTTCATGGTTTCGTTAACGACACCCAATGCAGAAATGATTGCTTTCATAAAAAAAATAAAACAGCAATATGGTTTAAAAATAGTTGCCGTAAGCAATGAATCAAGAGAACTGAATACATACAGGATACATACGTTTGGGTTGAATAGTTTCATTGACTTTTTTGTTTCGTCCTGTTATGTTCATATAAGAAAACCGGATGCACGAATTTTTAAGCTGGCGCTTGATATGGCGCAGGTTCCTGAAAATGAAGTAGTATATATTGATGATGTACAAATGTTCGTCGATGTTGCAACCGATTTTGGAATCAAAAGTATTTGCCATAAAGATTATTCATCAACAGCCAAAGCATTAGCTCAGTTGGGATTGATAACCGATAAAATATTTCTAACAAACCGTGATATTTCATCACTAACAAATTGATCATTTTAAAATCAAATCAATGAACTGGTTAGTTATAATAATAGTTTGCATTTTGGCAATTGCATTGATTGTATTTCTTGTAAGGCGTAATCAAAAAGATGAAAAGCAATTCGAAAAACAATTAGATAATGATTACCCTAAACCCAGGACAGACGAAAGGGATATTGATATTGATAAATTAACGGATAGCGTTCATTAGAGATCATATAGAATGTTAATCGGAATAAATAGTATATAATGATATTGGCTATTAACGGAGGATCTTCCAGCATTAAGTTTGCTTTATTTAAAGCGGGCGATTCATTGGAACAATTGTTTAATGGAGAGATAGAAAATATCGGAACTAAAAAAGCAACACTCAATTTTAATAGCAGTGTTGATAACCAAAAAAATAGTATCGATTTTGAAGCTGCCGATCATGACCAGGCTGCGAATCATTTGATAGACTGGCTTGAAAAACAGCAAAGTTTTGATTCAATCAAAGCAATTGGCCATCGCATAGTTCATGGTATGAAACATACGGAGCCTGAATTAATCACAGATGATCTCTTGAATGAATTAAAAAAGATCAGCGCATTTGACCCTGAACATTTACCCGAAGAAATTAAATTGATAGAAATCTTTAGCAGGCGTTATCCTTCATTAAAACAGGTAGCCTGTTTTGATACGTCCTTCCATACTTCTATGCCAACTGTTGCGAAGTTATTATCCATCCCACGCCGCTTTTATGAAAAAGGAATTCAGCGATATGGTTTCCATGGCCTCTCTTATGCATACCTGTTAGACGAACTTAAAAATGTAGCCGGAGATGAAATAGCAAAAGGCAAAATAATTTTAGCGCATCTCGGCAATGGCGCAAGCCTTGCAGCAGTAAAAGATGGTAAAAGTATTGACACCAGCATGGGATTCACCCCGACATCAGGATTGCCAATGGGCACACGTACCGGTGATCTTGACCCCGGTGTTGCATGGTATTTAATGCAGTTTGAAAAACTCAATCCAAAACAGTTTAGTCATTTAATCAATCACGAATCCGGATTGATCGGCATATCAGAAACAAGTTCAGATATGCGCGAACTAATGAAAATTGAAAAAACTGATGACCGTGCTAAAGAAACCATTGAATTATTTTGTTATCAAACAAAAAAATGGATCGGTTCATTTGTAGCAGCACTTGGAGGCCTGGATACACTGGTGTTTTCGGGTGGCATTGGTGAACATTCGCCTGAAGTACGAAGTAAAATATGTGACAACCTTGAATTTTTAGGAATTGAATTAGAGGAAATAAAAAACAGGAATAACGAAGCTGTCATTTCTACCGAGATGAGTAAAGTGAAGGTTCATGTTATTAAAACAAATGAAGAATTGATGATAGCAAAATTAGTTTGCGATGTTTTGAATTAGTCAAATCGAATGTTAATGATATAGCCAAATCATTAACGATGAACCGGCCTCTAAATTAATAAGCTTATACTATAACAAAGAAAGCATTCATTAAAAAAAATATTTAAAAATTAGCATTATGACCATACAAATTAATACAGATAAAAACCTAAGTGTACATGAAACGTTTAGGGCTCAATTAGATGATTTATTATTAGAAGAATTAGACCGGTTTAGTGAACATATTACCAGGTTGGAAGTCCATCTGTCAGACGAGAACGGCTCAAAGAAAGGACAGGACGATAAAAGGTGCCTGCTGGAAGCAAGGCTTGAAGGGAAACAACCAATAGCCGTAACAGATTTGGCTGACACTTATGAAAACGCAGTAGAGGGGGCCTTACAAAAATTAAAATCTTCTCTTGACAAAATAGTTGGAAGATCGAGAAATCATAAAGGCCCGGTTGATTTATAACAAGGGATTGTACCACATTTTCAATTTATCAACTAAAATATTTATTATGGAAGGAACAGTTATTGATAAAGAAGTTGAAACTTTATCGCCCGAATTACTTCAAAAGATGAACGCTTATTGGCGTGCTGCCAATTACCTTTCTGTTGGACAGATTTACCTGCATGATAACCCACTTTTAAAAGAACCTTTAAAGAAGGAACACATAAAGAGCATGCTGCTGGGGCATTGGGGGACAACGCCGGGGCAAAATTTTATTTATGTACATCTCAACCGCATTATTAAGAAATATGATCTTGACATGATCTACATTTCTGGCCCTGGCCATGGCGGTCCCGCCATTGTGGGCAATGTATATCTTGAGGGTACTTACAGTGAAGTGTACCCGAATATAAGCCAGGACGAAGAAGGCCTTAAAAAACTCTTCACACAGTTTTCATTTCCCGGCGGCATACCAAGCCATGTATCACCTGAATGCCCCGGTTCCATGCATGAAGGTGGCGAATTGGGTTATTCGCTCAGCCATGCTTTTGGTGCCGTGTTTGATAATCCAGATTTAATTGTTAGCTGTGTTGTTGGCGACGGAGAAGCAGAAACTGGGCCTCTTGCAACAGCCTGGCATTCCAATAAATTTTTAAATCCTATCACAGATGGTGTGGTACTTCCAATACTTCACCTTAATGGTTATAAAATTGCGAACCCTACGGTACTGGCAAGAATCGGCCACCAGGAACTGGATCATTTGTTCCAGGGTTACGGCTGGAAACCTTACATGATTGAGGGCGATGATCCTTTGACCATGCATCATAATATGGCGAAGCTACTTGATACAGTGCTCGAAGAAATTAAGTCTATAAAAAAGCATGCCGTCGAACATAATGACAGCGAACGTCCCCGCTGGCCAATGATTATTTTAAAATCACCAAAGGGTTGGACGGGCCCAAAGTTCGTGGATGCCTTACCGGTAGAAGGCACGTTCAGGTCGCACCAGGTTCCTATAACTGATCCCGCACAAAACCCTAAACACTTAAAGCAACTGGAAGAATGGTTAAGAAGTTATAAGCCCGAAGAATTGTTTGATGAACAGGGACATTTAATTCCGGAACTGGCAGACCTCGCACCAAAGGGCGAAAAGCGCATGGGTGCTAACCAGCATGCAAACGGCGGCGCTATCCTGCACAATCTTATTATGCCCGACTTCTGTGACTTTGCGCTTGAAATGAAAAGCCGTGGGCAAACAGGGCCAGGCGATACATTGGTCCTTGGTAAACTTATAAGAGATGTAATTAAACTAAATCTTGACAAAAGAAATTTTAGATTATTTGGCCCTGATGAAACACTTTCCAATAAGCTCAATGCTGTATTTGAAGTTACCAACCGCCAATGGGAAGCTGAGACGATAGATACTGATCAGTTCCTGGAAAAAGATGGACGTGTAATGGAGATGCTTAGTGAGCATCAATGCGAAGGCTGGCTGGAAGGTTATATACTAACGGGAAGGCATGGACTGTTTAATTGCTACGAAGCCTTTATTCATATTATTGATTCGATGTTTAACCAACATGCCAAATGGCTTAAAATAACATCAGAACTTGCATGGCGAAAAAAGCTTCCTTCATTAAATATTTTACTTGCTTCGCATGTATGGCGGCAGGATCATAACGGCTTCACTCACCAGGACCCTGGATTCATTGATCATGTAGTAAATAAAAAAGCATCCGTCGTACGTGTCTATTTGCCACCTGATGCCAACTGTCTTTTATCTGTAATGGATCATTGCTTAAGAAGCCGTCACTATGTGAACGTGATAGTTGCAGGCAAACATCCTGCGCCGCAGTGGCTTTCAATGGATGAAGCAGTGGTGCATTGCACGAAAGGTATTGGTATATGGGAATGGGCAAGCAATGATGAAAATACAGAACCAGATGTAGTGATGGCTTGCGCCGGCGACGTGCCCACGTTGGAAACATTAGCTGCTGTTTCTATCTTAATAGAAAAATTACCTGATTTAAAAATACGCGTGGTGAATGTTGTTGACCTGATGAAACTGCAGCCTGAAAGCGAGCACCCGCATGGATTAAACGATAAAGATTTTGATGCGCTCTTTACCAAAGATAAACCGGTAATTTTTGCCTTTCATGCTTATCCGTGGCTGATACACAGGCTTACTTACCGCCGTACTAATCATCATAACATTCACGTAAGAGGGTATAAGGAAGAGGGTACAATTACAACACCTTTTGACATGACAGTATTAAATGATATGGATCGTTTTCATTTGGTACAGGATGTAATAGAGCGATTGCCGCAATTGGGTGATACTGCATCATGGCTTAAGCAGGAAATGAAAGATAAACTTATTGAGCACAAAATTTATATAAGAAAAAATGGTATTGATATGCCTGAAGTAAAAAACTGGAAATGGAAAAATTAAAACAATGAATACACAAATATTAAAAGACACCATAGCCCAACTTTTTGCAGGTGACAAGGGACTTCTTGCGATGGATGAAAGCACAGGCACCTGCAACAAACGTTTCGCGGCAGCAGGCATTCCGCAGACAATTGAAATGCGGCGCAACTATCGTGAACTGATTGTTACAACACCAGGTTTGAATGAAAGCATAGGCGGTGCTATTTTGTATGATGAAACCATCAGGCAGCAAACAAAAGATGGTGTGCCGATGGCTGATGTACTGGTAAAAGCCGAAATCATCCCGGGAATAAAAGTTGACATGGGTGCTAAACCGATGGCGGGTTTTTCCAACGAAAAAGTTACCGAAGGTTTGGACGGCTTACGGGAACGGTTAGCCGAATATAAAAAGATGGGTGCACGTTTTGCTAAGTGGCGGGGCGTAATTACAATTGGCGATAACATTCCAACCAACGCATGCATCAAAGCCAATGTACATGCACTTGCACAATATGCAGGTTTATGCCAGGAGTCAGGCATTGTACCAATTGTTGAACCCGAAGTGTTGATGACAGGCAACCATACCATCCAACGATGTTATGATGTAACAGAGAAGGTTTTGAAAATTCTTTTTTATCAATTGTATGTTTATAGAATTGATTTGGAAGGAATGATCTTAAAGCCAAACATGGTAATTGCCGGAACGGAAAGTGCTAATCAAAACAGCATTGATGAAGTAGCAGAGGCTACGGTAAATTGTTTACTTGCATCCGTTCCTGCGGCAATGCCTGCCATTGCATTTTTATCTGGCGGTCAATCGCCTGAAGATGCAGCTGCGCATTTGAATGATATACATACAAAGTTTAAAAACCGCCTTCCGTGGATCGTTACGTTTTCTTTTGCAAGAGCTATTCAACAACCTGCTTTAGATATTTGGAAAGGACAGGATGCAAATGTGGAAGAAGCGCAAAAGTTATTATGCAAGCGGGCGAAATTTGATGCTGCGGCACGCCAGGGTAAATACAATGCTGCCATGGAAGAATAAGATCATCTCATTTAGTGATCTTTAAATAAATGGAATATGATATGCTCAAATCCATTTGCTTATTGAATTTAATAAGATATACGCAAAAGGGTCAAAACCTTGAGTTGTTATTTTGAAAAACCTTACTATTTTATGATAAAAATGCGAACCGTTTTTCCTTCGTGCTCTTTGTGACTTTGTGGTAAAGAAAAACTTTTGCGAAGCAAAAGAAGAAAAACCAATATCAAACATCTTACATGGATTTATTAACCATCATTATAATTCTTATTATTCTCAGTGCTGTTTTTCTTACCTTAATCAACGCATTATTAAAGCTACCAGGTGCTATAAGTTTGGTTACTATTTTGATAGTAGTCTCTCTTACTTATGAGTGAAATCAAAGGCAACGAATTTTTCTTACATTGGAACAAAAAAAATAAAATGGAAACCGAAGTAAAAACATCTGCCACTATCATTATTATACTTGGTGCTACAGGAGATTTAACCTGGCGTAAATTGGCGCCTGCTATTTACAACCTCTGGCTGGATAAATGGATACCCGAAGAGTTCGCAGTGATCGGGGTAAGCCGCGATACATATACAAGCCCCGAATTTGAAAAACATCTGCATGAAGGCGTAGATAAATTTTCACGACGGGGAAAAACAAAGAAAAATGAATGGGAGCTTTTTGCTAAATTCCTCACATTCCAGCAGGGGGAATTTAATGATGCATCTACTTATTCTACCATAAAAAAGCAAATAGACGTTCTTGAAAAAAAATGGAATACCACAGCCGACAGGATATTTTATCTTGCTGTTCCGCCAAATGCATTTGAAGAAATTTCTATGAATATAGGAACTTCAGGACTTGCAGAAAATAAGCTTAAAAGCCGGATTGTTGTGGAAAAGCCTTTCGGTCACGACCTACAAAGCGCCATTGAACTTAATGCCTTATTGCATACCAATTTTGAGGAAACGCAGATATATCGTATTGATCACTATCTCGGAAAAGAAACGGTGCAGAATATACTGGCTTTCCGGTTTGCCAATACATTGTACGAGCCTATCTGGAATCGCAATTATATTGACAGCATTCAAATAACTGTAGCGGAGGAACTGGGTGTGGAGAACAGGGGTAATTATTATGAAACGGCAGGAGCGCTTAGGGATATGATACAAAACCATCTGCTGCAATTACTCTGCCTCGTCACCATGGAACCGCCCGTTTCGTTTGAAGCTGATGAAGTGCGCAACCGCAAAGTAGATGTATTGAATGCTTTGCAAAAAATAAATCTCGAAGACGTACATGAGTATGCGGCCCGCGGCCAATATGGGCCGGGATGGCTCAAAGGAAAAAAAGTAATTGGTTATCGCCAGGAGCCGGATGTAAGTAAGGATTCAACCGTAGAAACATTTGCTGCATTGAAATTGTACATGAACAACTGGAGATGGCAGGGCGTGCCTTTTTATTTGCGAACCGGCAAACGAATGGATGAAACAATTTCAGTGATAACCATACAATTCAAAACTCCGCCCTACCAATTATTTCCGGCACAGGCAATAGGCAACTGGCAGCCCAATCGCCTTGTATTGAGCATTCAGCCCCACATGGGAATCTCGACGAGGTTCCAGGCAAAACGGCCAGGCCTTAAAATGCTGCTCTACCCCGTTGACATGCATTTTGATTATAACGAATCTTATACTTCAGGAACGCCGGAAGCTTATGAAACTTTGTTGCTGGATATTATGGAAGGAGATACAACGCTGTTTATGCGTGCCGACCAGGTAGAAGCTGCATGGAGAGTGCTGATGCCTGTTATTAATGTATGGAAAGCAAATCCTCCCAACAACTTTCCCAATTATAAAGCCGGCAGCCAGGGAGCCGAAGATGCGGAAATACTTATTGCAAAAGATGGCCACAGTTGGTTTGATATGCCGATTAATGATTTATCGTAAAATAAAGTTTCCGCATTGGAATTAGCGTCTGTCTTTTTAATGGAGCCTTTCGCAACCAGGCAGGAAAAAGGTTCGGTACTTGGCGAGTTAACTGCAAGCAAAACACTTCAGAAATGGAACTTGTAAAACATTATACAAATAGAAGCGGGTGGATAAGAGCTGCAGTTTTAGGGGCTAATGATGGTATCCTTTCTACAACAAGTTTAGCCATAGGTGTAGCAGCAGCAAGTGATACACGCAATCCCATTATCCTCGCTGCATTGGCAGGTTTAGTAGCAGGTGCTTTGTCTATGGCTGCGGGAGAATATGTTTCAGTAGGCTCTCAATATGATATTGAAGTCGCTGATTTAAAGAGAGAAAAAGATGAACTCGAGGCAATGCCCGAAATTGAATTAAAAGAATTATCCAAACTCTATGAGAAAAGAGGATTAGATAAGAACTTAGCGATGCAGGTAGCTTCGCAATTAACAAATCGTGATGCCTTGGGAGCTCATGCAAGAGACGAATTAGGTATTAATGAATTTACAAAGCCAAAACCTTTACAAGCTGCCTTAGCTTCGGGGGCATCTTTTATAACAGGAGGCATGCTGCCATTTTTAGTTTCAATTTTTGCTCCAATAAAATCTATGGTGATTTATCAGTACGCATTTGCAATTGTATTCCTTGCATTGTCAGGAGCGGTTGCAGCGAAAGTTGGCGGTTCAAATATGCAAAAGTCAATTTTACGAATTTGCTTTTGGGGCACCATTGCAATGGGGATGACTGCATTTGTTGGATACCTCTTTGGGTTAAAAACAACTTAGTCTGTATTCATTATGGAATAATATAAATTATAGCAGAGAAGCCAGCAGCTAAAGTATTTGCAAAGCAGGGATAGACAAAGTAACATCAGATATGTGCAAGCATCAGAAATGAAACAGACAGTAAAATCCAACAAACCACCTGGTACAAATCCATTAGGCCCGGATGATGAAATGCTCGGTGTTCTGCAACGGGAAACTTTTAGCTATTTTCTAAAAGAGGCGAATGACCAAACCGGGTTGGTAGCCGATAAAACCCAGCCGGGGTCACCGGCGAGTATTGCTGCAACGGGTATGGCGCTTAGCTGTTATATAGCAGGAATCGAACGCGGATTTATAACACGGGCTGAAGCGATAAAAAGAACGCTCACCATTTTAAAATTCTTCCATACCAGCCACCAGGGCACCGAAGCGGATGCAACAGGATACAAAGGATTTTATTATCACTTTCTTGATATGCAAACCGGAAAGCGTGCCTGGAAATGTGAACTATCAACGATAGATACTGCCATACTTTTAGCCGGGATATTAACTGCCAGATATTATTACACCGGTGAAAATAAATCCGAAATTGAAATAAGAAAATATGCCGATGAACTCTATGCACGGGTAGATTGGCAATGGGCTTTAAACGGCAAGGATACTATTTCGCATGGCTGGAAACCGGAGTCAGGATTTCTTCGTTCCAGTTGGAATAAACAATATTGCGAGGCACATATTATTTTTATACTGGCACTTGGCTCACCTACTTTTCCAATCAGTCCTTCCGGGTATAAAAAATGGACATTAACTTTTGAATGGAAAAAGTTATACGATATAGAATGCATTTATGCCGGTCCGCTTTTTATTCACCAGATGTCACAAATTTGGTTGGATTGCAAAGGCATTTCTGATGATTTGAATAGAAAGATTGGTATTGATTATTTTGAAAACAGTCGTCGCGCTACTCAAATCCAGCAACAATATGCCATAGAAAATCCAATGGGTTTTGCCCATTATGGAGAAAACGGATGGGGCTTTACGGCCAGCGATGGCCCCGGCCCCGCTACCCGCACCATTAATGGCATTAAAAGAAAATTTTATAACTACATAGCAAGAGGCGCTCCCTTCGGTCCGGATGATGGAACCATATCACCCTGGGCCGTTGTATCTTCTCTGCCGTTTTTGCCAAAGGTTGTACTAAGCACGATGCGTCACGCGATTGAAAGGCTGGATTTTGAAAAACACCATGAATACGGTTTTGATGCCAGCTATAATCCCACCTTTCCGGAGAAGAATACCAAGTCCAATAGCTGGATATCTGAATGGCAATTTGGGTTAAACCAGGGGCCGGTTATTCTAATGATTGAAAATTACAAATCAGGACTAATATGGGATATAATGAAAAAGTGCCCCCATATAATTAATGGTTTGCACAGGGCTGGCTTTAGCGGTGGCTGGCTCGATTCAACAACAATGAAATAAAATTAAACCATGAAAATATCTCCCTTAGCAGGAAAACCTGCAGAACAAAATATACTCGTAAATATCCCGAGACTGGTTACAGCATATTACACAGGCATACCAGATATTGCTATTCCCGATCAACGAGTGGCATTTGGCACATCCGGCCATCGTGGATCATCATTAAAAAATTCGTTTAACGAAAATCATATTCTTGCTATTACGCAAGCCATTTGTTTTTACCGTAAGGAACAAAAGATTGATGGCCCCTTGTATCTTGGCTTTGATACACATGCACTTTCAGCACCTTCTTTTGCCACCACAATGGAAGTATTAGCAGCGAATAATATTGAAGTGATGATTGCTAACGGGGATGAATACACGCCGACTCCCGCAATTTCTCACTCGATCTTACAATACAACTCCGGGCGAAAAACAGGTTTGGCAGATGGTATCGTTATTACGCCTTCGCACAATCCGCCGGACGATGGCGGATTTAAATATAATCCACCAAATGGTGGCCCTGCCTCAGGTACAGTTACCAATTGGATAGAAGCCAAAGCAAATGAATTATTGCAAAACAATCTTCAGCAGGTAAAAAGAATTTCTTTTGAAAAGGCTCTTCATAAATCTACAACACATCGACACGATTATCTAAATACATACATAAATGATCTTGGAAACATCATTGATATGAATCTCATTCGCGATTCAAAGATCAATATAGGCGTTGATCCGCTGGGCGGCGCAGGTGTTCATTATTGGGAACCCATTGCGGAACGCTATAAACTCAACCTGACCGTTGTAAATAAAATTGCTGATCCTACTTTCAGTTTTATGACAGTGGATTGGGACGGGCAAATCCGCATGGATCCTTCATTTCCTTACGCCATGCAACGGTTGATCGCAATGAAAGACGATTATGATATTTCTTTTGCCTGCGATACCGATCATGACCGGCATGGAATTGTTACCAAAAGTGCCGGGTTATTAAATCCTAATCATTACTTATCTGTTGCAGTTTCTTACCTGTTGCAGCATCGTCCGCAATGGAATAAAAAAGCAGCAGTGGGAAAAACGATTGTCACTACTCAACTGATAGATCGCATCGCAGCAAAGTTGGGGCGACAAGTTGATGATGTACCTGTCGGATTCAAATGGTTCGTTGATGGCTTATTGGATTCATCACTTTGTTTTGGTGGAGAAGAAAGTGCAGGCGCATCTTTTTCAAGATTTGATGGAAGCGTTTGGACTACAGACAAGGATGGCTTTATTCCAGCGCTGCTTGCAGCAGAGATCACTGCAAAAATGGAAAAGGATCCTGGCATCATATATAATGAACTCACAAAAGAATTTGGTGAACCTTTTTATGATCGCATTGAAGCAAAAGCAACTCCTGAACAAAAAGAAAAACTAAGTAAACTTTCACCTGATATGATCAAACAAAAAGATTTAGCCGGTGAAAAGATTATTAACTTACTAACAAAAGCTCCGGGCAATGGTGCTGATATTGGCGGACTAAAGGTGAGTACTAAAAATGGTTGGTTTGCAGCACGGCCATCTGGAACAGAAGACATTTATAAAATTTATGCTGAAAGTTTTTTGAGTAAAGATCATTTGAAACAAATTATTGAAGAAGCACAGAGCCTTGTAGATAGGGCTTTGAAATGAAAAAAATGGATTGCTGAAGCATAAGCTGTATTTTATTATCACGATTGCATAAACGCAAATATGGGCGAAGAAATACTACATCTTATTCCACCGGGAATTATTAAGTTCATTCTTGTCCTTTTATTTGCATTACTCATTGGGCTGGAGCAGAGAGGCCGTTATATCAAAGAAGAATTTGGAACCCGCTTCGGTACTGACAGAACGTTTACATTGATTGGAATTTTAGGATTTATTCTTTACGTCATCAGCCCGCAAACGCTGCTGCCTTTTCTCGGTGGCGGATTTGCAATTACCATTTTACTGGCAATTAATTATTACCAGAAAATAATTATACAAAAAAAGTTCGGCATCACTTCCTTTGTTATTGCACTGATCACTTATTGCCTTGCACCGCTGGTGTACACACAGCCAACCTGGCTGGTTCTTTTAATTGTTGTTTGTGTGCTGATCTTAACGGAATTAAAAGAGACACTCTTTCAATTCTCCGAAAAATTTGATAACAATGAATTCATCACGCTTGCAAAATTCCTGGTAATTGCCGGTGTTATCCTTCCATTGCTTCCTGACAGAATTATATCCACGAGCCTGAATTTTTCTCCTTATAAATTCTGGCTGGCGATAGTGGCGGTATCCGGCATTTCTTACTTCAGTTATTTACTTAAAAAATTTGTATTCCCCGATTCAGGAATTATTCTCACCGGTATTTTGGGCGGCATGTATAGCAGCACGGCGACCACGATTATACTTGCCAAAAAAAGCAAAGAGCTGCCTGAAAATAATAAAGTGGCTGCTGCTATTATTCTTGCCACAACGATGATGTATGTACGATTGTTCTTATTGGCCCTGTTCTTTAATAAAAATATAGCGATGGCACTCGCTCCATCGTTTGCAATTTTTGTTTTGGTGTCTTCGCTTATCGCCTTATACTTTTTAAAATTTCATTCAAATAAGAAACAACAACCCGATGTAAAGACATTATCTCCTCACACCAACCCGCTTGAATTTAAAACCGCTTTAATCTTCGCAGGGCTCTTCATATTTTTTGCTGTGATTACAGAGTTTGTAACCAGACGTTACGGAAGTGGCGGAATAAATGTTTTGTCGTTTATTGTAGGTGTTACCGACATAGATCCTTTTATCCTCAACCTCTTTCAAAGCAAATTGAATATTGCGGATGCTATAATTGTAACGGCCGTAGTGAATGCAGCAACAAGCAATAATTTATTAAAAATGATTTACGGAATTATTCTCTGCGATAAATCCCTGCGACGGCCTTTGATTGTGGGTTTTAGCATTTTAATTGTTGCGGGATTGGTGATATCGTTTGGGTTTCTTTGAATTAAGCGTCGCACAATCTGAATTTCTCACACAGCACTCATCGCTGACTAATGATAAGCCCTCCAGAAAAATTAATAAGTTTATGATATACGTTACGTCTCTAGATGATATAGATCATGACTTAAAAAAAAATGACCTGGTAGCTTTGTTGAAAATAAATGTATGCTAACTAACACAAACAACACAAACAACACAGCAACATCAAATAAAAGTAATGAGTTGCAGATAACAACGGATGACCTTCCCTGTATTTTTATTCTCATTCCTTTTGAGTCGGGATTTAATAAAAAATCGCACTTTGATACTATTTTAAATACCGCCGTTGGCAAAGCAGAAAAAAAGTTAATGCAAAATTATCCAGCAAATCAGTTAGAGCCGGTTGCAAAGAAACTACATCGTGTAATACAGAAGATGGCTTATAAATCTAATAATAAAAGTATAGCCATTATGGTTTCACCGCTGGTAGAAAAAGTCTATTACTTTAATTAGACCCCGAATCCATTGAATCGTTATAAAACAGCTTAATTGGCAATTTGTCCTATGTCTCAGGCGGCATCCATCGGAACTCCGCGTGTGAACGAAACCGCGAATGAAAAATCACCGCATCTTTTCACCCAGGTCAATGTCACCAACATCCATAATATTATCTAGTGAAGAGTGACTTGTTTAGCCAGGATTTATAAAACCAAAGTCCTCTTTTATTAATCATAAATTTGAAGACTAAGAAGTCTGTAAATAATGGAATATAATAAAAGTGTGACCGCTGAAGAAGGTGTAAAAATTATTAAGCCAGGTGACAGGGTTTTCATACATGGAAGTGCCGCAACTCCTATACACCTATTAGAGGCCTTACAAAAACGACATGCTGAGCTCAGCGATGTGGAGTTGGTAAGCATTACCACCTTAGGCAAGGTCAACTTTAATGATCCCGTTTATAAAAAAAGTTTTTTTATAAATTCATTGTTTGTTTCAGAAAGCAACCGTGCCGTGGTCAACAGTGATCACGGGGATTATGTGCCCATATTCCTCAGCCAGATACCGCAGTTATTTACAAGAAATATATTACCGATAGATGTTGCCATTGTGCAGGTATCGCCACCGGATGTGCATGGCTATTGCTCTTTAGGCACCTCAGTTGATATTGCCCGTGCTGCAGTTGATACCGCTAAATATATTATAGCCCAGGTAAATTCAAGAATGCCACGCACCCATGGCGATGGATTTATCCATGTAAATAAAATTGATTCACTGGTATGGCACGATAGCGAACTTCCTGAAATTGACTACGGATCAAAGTCGAATGATATCGTAACACAAATTGGCCGTAATGTGGCTTCACTTATCGAAGATGGTGCGACCTTACAGTTAGGCATAGGTGCTATTCCAGACCAGGTATTGCGAAACCTTACCAATCATAAAGCTCTTGGCATACACACTGAAATGCTTTCTGATGGAGTAATACCACTGATAGAAAAAGGCATTATAGACAACAGCCGGAAAAAGTTGAATGTAGGCCGTTCCGTTACAGGCTTCATGGCAGGCACCCGGAAATTATATGATTTTGTGGATGATAACCCAGGTATAAGAGTGATGAACATAGCGTATGTAAATGATACCAGTATTATAAGACAAAATCCCAAAGCAACCGCTATAAACAGTGCCATTGAAATTGATTTAACCGGCCAGGTGTGCGCCGATTCTTTTGGAACTTACCAGTATTCGGGCATTGGCGGCCAGATGGATTTTATAAGAGGCGCCTCATTATCCGAAGGAGGAAAGCCAATTATAGCGATGCCTTCAGTTACATCAAAAGACGTCTCACGAATCGTTCCATTTTTAAAAGAAGGCGCAGGCGTAGTAACTACAAGAGGGCATGTTCACTGGGTAGTCACTGAATATGGCATGGTAGATTTGTTTGGAAAAAATTTAAAACAAAGAGCAAGGGAGTTGATTAAATTAGCCCACCCCGATCATAAAGAATCTTTGGAGAAAGCGTTTTATGAGAGGTTTAATATGGGAGTGTGAATACTCTTCTTATAACCGTTACTAAAAAAGGGCATCGCTATTCGTGCATAAATTTGAATTCTTTTAATTTTCAAATAAGCATTTTCAATAATGAATAAATATTTACAGGCTGTAGTAATTGTATTGATCGTGTTTACCAGTTGCAGGGCCCAGCAATCAAAGGTTAAAGAAGTACAAAGAGATACCACTATTACCCCGGCGACATCATTTTCCAAGCTCTTTTTAGACAGTACAACATTAGAGAAATTTATTAAAGATCAAAATGCCAGTGATAGCGATGCCGTGAAATTGCGTAATTTTTATAAAAGCCGAAACTACCAATACGCCTGGTTTACAGAAGATGGCATTGCAGAACAGACCCGGGCATTCTGGAATCTTCATAACAATTATATCAGCAATTTTGGCGATACTGCCTTAAGATTTAAAAACCTTCATCACGAAATAGATACACTATTAAATGAAGATTCCACATTGAAAATCTCACCGCAGCAAACGCTGCAAACAGAGCTTGAGTTAACAAAACATTTTTTTGAATACTCCAAACATGCTTATGCAGGCAAAGTAAATTCGAAGGACCTGGAATGGTTTATTCCCCGGAAGAAAATAGATGCAGTGGTATTGCTTGATTCCTTCATTGCGCGGGATGGTAAAAACCTGGAAGGCTGGGAACCAGTGAATGTTTATTATCAACATCTGAAACAAGAACTGCTGCATTATTACACTATTGAAAAATCAGGAGGATGGAAAGCGATAGAAAGTGATAAATCAAAAAAATACAAACGTGGTGATTCTGCTCTTGTTATTAAACAGGTAAAACAACGTCTGCAAATTTCAGGTGATGATAAAAGCACTGATACTTCAGCCTACTATAAGAGTGAACTGGAACTGGTAATTCAGCGGATGCAAAAAAGTTTTGGATTGAAAGAAGATGGGATTATAACCGCCAGTTTAATTACCGCATTAAATGTTCCGGTTACAGAAAGGATCAGGCAAATGTTGATCAACCTTGAGCGGATGCGATGGATACCGCAACAACCGCCGGGAAACCTGCTTCTCGTAAACATTCCTGAATTCAGGTTGCATGTATTTGACAGCGGGAAAAAGCAATTCAGTATGAACGTGGTGGTTGGTAAAGATGGGCACAGTACAGTAATCTTTACTGACCAACTTAAATATGTGGTGTTTAGCCCTTACTGGAATGTGCCATCCAGCATTGTAAAAAATGAAATCTTACCTGCGATGCGCAGAAACTCAAATTATCTTGCCAAAAACAATATGGAGCAAACCGGCACCAGCAATGGCCTTCCGGTGATACGGCAAAAGCCCGGTGGTGACAATTCACTGGGGAGAGTGAAATTTATTTTCCCTAATAGTTACAATATTTATTTTCACGATACACCGGCAAAATCCCTTTTTAATGAATCAAACCGGGCTTTCAGTCATGGATGTATTCGCCTTGCTGAACCTCTAAAACTTGCTGAATATCTTTTGCGTGATCAACCGGAATGGACTCCCGAAAAAATTAAAGAAGCAATGAATGCATCAAAAGAAAATTGGGTAACGCTAAAAAAGCCGGTACCCGTTTTCATTTCTTACTTTACTGCCTGGGTTGATAGTGAGGGGCTGCTAAACTTTAGAACCGATATCTATGGACATGATAAAGGAATAGCAGCGCATTTATTTGAGTAATGATTATTTGTTATCGCCTCATTTAAATGAATACCTGGCTACCAGGTATTAGCTTCACAACTAATATTAATCTGGGCTTATGGATAATATATCTCCTTTTGGAAAAAGCACCTGCGAAATTAAAAGCAGAAAAACTGAAATTTACCGCCTTTATTTCCAGTATATCTTTTAGTTTAATTGTTGCTTTGAGATGGTATCGGGTAACAATTCCAGTTCAATAAAATTATCCACGAAATAATGCGAGCTTAAACTACGGCAAAGGTCCATATAATAAGCCCTTGGATTACTGGTGATCATCCCCTGGTTTATTTCGAAATTATTCTGCATATCACCTTCAATAAGCTTAAGGGCATCCTTACGCGGGAGTTTAAGGTTGAGCAGAAGTTCATCTGGTTGTGTTATGGTTAACAAAGAAACAGGTTGCGCAAATTGAGAAGCATCCAGGATAATCTTCATCTTCGTTTTGAAGCATCCTTGTTATCATGTATAATATTTTTGGGAACTCATTGATGATAACAATTAATTTTTTTGATTTTTCATGTGTATTATTAATATTTTATTGTAGGGTAGTTCTACCATCATAAACGTACAATAATAAAAAAAATTATATAGTTAACTGTTGGCCTTATCCAGTGGAGCTTAAGGCAAACCTGCATAACATCTTGCATTATCTGCCGGAATGATCGCCTTGCTTAGAAACTATAGTTCATAATAGACTGCTATTCATCACTCCAGCGGCGTAAGAAAGCAACGGAGATCGTATAGATTAATTGGTGGGCTAAAAATCAAAAAAAGCCCGTAAACACTGAATTTTACGAGCTTTTATTTTAGAAGAAATCAACTTTGTCGGGATGACAAGATTCGAACTTGCGACCCCACGCCCCCCAGACGTGTGCGCTACCGGGCTGCGCTACATCCCGAAAAGAAACAAGGGCAAATCTAACCTGATTTTTTTAAAAGCATTTCAAATGAATTAACATCATTCCGTAGAGTGTCTTCATAAAAATTTAGAAACCAAAAAAGCTCAGAAATTTAAGATTGATATTATTTACAATTTTTATCCAATTCGTTTATTGTTCCCATCTGAATAAACTTGATCTGAATTGCGCTACTGCTATTGGTGACAGTGTTACCTAATCAGGCATTTTTACAGGCACTGAATAAAAATTAAATTAATAAGAAGCACTTAGAAAAACTATATATTACAACTTAAATTATCGCAAGGATTAATACTTTAACTTCATCAGGCTTTACAAATTAGTTGTAAATAAAATCTAATTTATTTTGCTATACAATTCTACTCTACTAGTGGCCAAATAGAATCTATTTTCAAATGAAAAGTTATTCATGCACTTGAAATTGTCACCCCGCCATTTTAAACCAATTATAATACTGTTAGTATTTTTAAATCTTTTTTTCCTTGGTGGTACATGGCTCTATGATTCTGTGGGTGCAAGAACAGGGAATAGCACCAGGTTTTTATTATTGCAACTTGACCTTGCCTATGAGAATGTTTTGTCTGCATGGTATTCATCAATGCTCCTTTTACTGGTTGCCATAATGTGCATTTTCTGCTTTTTGATTGACAAGGAAAGATTTCAAAGAAAAGCGGATACTTACATCAATCACGGATGGATAATACTTTCGCTTATATTCTTAACACTCTCTTTAGATGAACTTGGTTCTTTTCATGAGACTATAGGCGATACGGGCCTCTTTGAAATATTTGGAAAATCTGAGGGTTGGCAGGTCTTTTATATACTCATAATACTAGTCGGAATTTTTATGATTTTGTTTAGCTGGATAAGGCTTAGGCGCATGCCTCTTGCGACTGCTTTCATGGTTGTGGGTGTGTTGCTGCTTTTAAGTAATCCTCTGCAGGAAAATTTTGAAATCGAATCCATGCAGAGTTCTGTAAACCCATCGCATTGGAAAAGGCCTGTAATTTATCTTCTGCTTGAAGAAGGCTCCGAAATTTTCGCAACAATTTGTTTTCTTGTATCAACAATGACATATTACGTTTATTCAAACAGGCAAATAAAAAGCCTAAATGTAGTATCATCAAACAATATCACTCTTCACATATCAAAAATCAAGTTGCTATGGTTTACAATTTCTCTGGTGATTCTCCTGGGAGCATTAATGGCCATTGTAGACAGGTACATACAAAGGGAAGTAAATAATGAAATTGGGATTCCAAAAAATTGGTTTCCGGCAACAATGACATTTATAGTTTTTATATCAAGCCTATACTTTTTTTATAATTCATCCAAAGCCAGGCGCTCTTTTTTTCTCTATATGGCAATATTATCAATTTTGCTTTCAGCTTACTGTGGTGCTGATCTTTATGAACATCATTTTAATGAGCTGATTGTGGCAGAAAAAATCTTTAATTGGACTATAATTGTTTTCGTAATTATTCTGTGTACACGGTTTTTACCGGAGCAACATGGAATTACAAATAAATTGTTAGTATTTATGTGGGCTGTGTGTATTTGCCTTGCATTTAAATTAAATAAATCTTATACGAGCGAGTTTATACTTACCGGTTTTTCGTTTTTTTTTATCGCGATTGTTGGAAATTATTCCGCTAAAAATAATATAGGCAACTATAAATAAATTTTGTAGCCCTCAGTTTGTATTGAATATTTAGGTTTTTCGTAATTGAACTTCAATAATCTTATTTTCTATAAAATATTTTCTGAGTTTGAAGTTACATTCTGTATACTTTTTTTAAAATGAGGATATACCAGTATTTACCGATGAAATGCCACACGAACGCCTACCATTATTTCAGTTATTATTTTTTGAACCCCACATTCTGCAGGTTTTAGGTTTTAGAGAATAGGGCCTTTATACAAATTTTTATTTGCTTCTTTTCATGTGCCGGGAACATTTGATAATTATTCAAACGCTCAAATTGAATAATATTTTGATCAAAGTTTCGTTTTATAAATGCAAAATTTTAGAGACGGACAAATTATTTCTGATTAATGAATTGTTAATGAATTTTAATTTTATAGAATTCAATTCTTAAAGGACTTAATTTTAATCCGGGTTTATTATCGTTCTAATTTGATTACTGTCGCATCTAGTATAAATAAGATGATTAATTACTGACAGGCTGTTTATTTTCAACGGTATTAATTTTGTTTTAATTTTACTCTGTCATTATTTTATTTTTCAATAAAGAAATCCTCAAATGAAATTATCACTGGTTGCATTCATCATGCTTTTGCTGTCATTTGGCGCAGATGCTCAAAACTTCCATGTAAATCTTTTTGCGGGCACATCCAATTACCGGGGCGACCTTCAGGATAAACGCTTTACGCTTTCACAATCACATTTTGCGGGTGGGGCAGGTTTATCTTACGATCTTACAGACAAGTTTTCTATCAGGAGTGGAATTACTTTGGGAAAAGTTTCCGGAGATGATAAGCAAGGCAGAAATATCAATAGAAATTTGAGCTTCGCTTCCAGCCTTGTTGAATTCAACCTTGGTCTTGAATATTATCTTACCCGGTTAGAAGATCACGCGCTTACGCCTTATGTTTTCGCAGGACTTGCCTTATATCATTTTAACCCATATACACACGATACCTCTAGCCAGAAATATTTTTTAAAAGCACTCAGTACGGAAGGAGAAGGCTTTCTACCTGGAGTAAAAAATTATAACCTTACTCAATTTGCCCTACCATTTGGGGGCGGTGTAAAGCTATCTCTAAGTGACAATGTTAATGTTGGATTAGAATTGGGGCTAAGAAAATTATTTACAGATTATCTTGATGATGTTAGCACAACTTATGTTGATCAGACTGATTTATTAACTAACCGGGGCCCAAAAGCGGTAGAGCTTGCCTATCGCGGAAATGAATTAAAAACTGGTGCACCTTACCCTGCTGCTGGTAAGATCCGTGGTGGTGCAAATAAGAAAGATTGGTATTATTTTACTGGCCTCACAATATCTTTCAGGTTGGGAGGTGGGAATGGTTTTGGTGGTGGGCGCCGGTCTCAATATGGATGCCCTGCTAATGTCAATTAAAGTTGATCACCGGCCATTAAGCACTGCCATTTATTATAATAAGACTTAGGCATTAATTTATTCTTCTTATACTCATCTCGCAAATCCCTGGAATTTAAATTCGTTTTATCTAAACTTACAGGTGACATACTAAATTCCACCTGGCGCCAATATGTGAGAGCTGAAATTTAAACATACCCTTATGTAGGGCCTTAATAAATGCCGATAGTGCAAATCGTTAGAATAAATTTCATAATACACCGGCTTTCAGAATAATTTTGAAGTTATATTTCTAATTTCATAACTCCTAACTCAACTTCCCAACCTACATTTGCCCTCTATGGCTTATAATAATTTGCAGGATTTTATAAATGTTCTGGAGAGGGAAGGAGAATTAATAAAAATTAAAAATTACGTAAACCCTCATCTTGAAATTGCGGAAATCACTGATAGGATCAGCAAAAATAGCAATGGTGGTAAAGCATTACTTTTTGAAAATACCGGGTATAAATTTCCTGTGTTAATGAATGCGTATGGAAGCCAGAAACGGATGTGCCTTGCCCTCGGTGTGAATGATCTTAATGACGTAGCGCATGATATTGAAAGCCTTTTTCAACTGCTTTCTTCTCCAAAAGAAAATATACTTGACAAGCTAAAATTATTGCCCAAGCTTAGCCAGTTTGCAAGCTGGATGCCTAAGGTTGTAAACAAGAAAGGAGAATGCCAGCAAGTAATTATGGATGATCCGGATATTACAAAGCTACCTGTCATTACATGCTGGCCGAAGGACGGTGGCCCGTTTGTTACGCTTCCTGTTATTCATTCAAAAGATCCTAATAACAATTCACGAAATGTAGGGATGTACCGCATGCAGGTTTTCGGCCCAAAACTTACAGGCATGCACTGGCACAAGCATAAAGTTTCTGCAAAGCATTTTAATGAATATAAAAAAACAGGTAAGAGAATGCCTGTTGCAGTCGCCCTTGGAGGAGATCCTGTATATGCTTACTCTGCTACGGCTCCTTTACCTGAAAATGTTGATGAATATATGCTTGCAGGATTTTTGCGTAAGAAAAAAGTTGAGCTGGTAAGATGTATTTCGCAACCTGATGTGGAAGTTCCATCTGATGCTGATTTTGTAATTGAAGGTTTTGTTGATCCAAACGATGAATTGATTTGGGAAGGGCCTTTTGGAGACCATACCGGTTATTATTCTTTACCAGACTGGTACCCAAAATTTCACATCACTGCAATTACTCATAAAAAAAATGCGATATATCCTGCTACAATTGTTGGTATTCCGCCACAGGAAGATGCATGGCTGGGTAAAGCAACTGAACGAATATTTTTAGCGCCAATGAAGATGACAATGATACCTGAAATACTTGATATGGAAATGCCTGTTGAGGGCGTATTTCACAATCTTGTAATTGCAAAAATTCAAAAAGATTACGCAGGCCAGGGGCAAAAAGTAATGAATGCCATGTGGGGCGCCGGGCAAATGATGTTTAATAAAATACTGGTACTGACGGCCTCCCCAAACCCTTCCAGAGGAGAGGCTTTAGAGAGTTTTAAGATTACAGATTATGAAAGCCTGGCAAAAGATATTTTTAAGAATCTAAATCCATCAACTGATATTTATTTTTCACAGGGGCCAATGGATGTGCTTGATCATAGCTGCAGCAAGATGGGCTTTGGAGGAAAGATGTGTATTGACGGAACTTTTAAGTATGAAGAAGAAAAAGATGAGAATTATGAATTTGTTGACGGGCATTGGAAGCAATCATCACGAAGTATTATGCAAAAATTTAATGAAGTCAAATTTGTAAACAGCTCATTGTTAGAAAAAGAAATCCCCTGTGTAATAATATCTTTTGAGAAAAACAGAAAAGAACATGCGAAAGAACTCCATAGTTCCCTGTGCGAAATGGAATGGATCGCAGGAATAAAAATGATTTTATATGTTGAACATACAGTAAACGCCAATGACCTTACAACATCATTATGGCGCTTTTGCAATAATCTTGATCCCCGCCGCGATCATTTCGTCGTAAAAAAACCTTCTGCCAGTGACCCTTCAAAATATAACGCCTGCATAGGATTTGATGGCACTATCAAAACAAAAGAATTTGATGATTTTTATCGGGATTGGCCCAATATAATTGTTGCAGATGAAAACACCATTGCATCTGTCGATGAAAAATGGAACTCTCTTGGGCTTGGTGAATTTATTCCTTCGCCTTCTCTAAAATTTAAAGATCAGATGTACGGTGAAGAGGCTGTTGCCTCCCCAGCCCCCTTCAGTGGGGATTAGCCATTTCACAACCAACAATCTTCCCGGTTTATATCGGTCCGTATAATTTGGGGATTGAGTTAGATAATAAAAGTTTCACAAACTTTTCTTTTAAGAATTAACCCTTAAAGAAAACTAATAGACTAAGTTTTCTCTGGCGGCTGAGACAGGGCTAAATATCAGTTGCCTCTCCATAAGCAACAGCGGTCGCCTCTTTCAAAGCTTCGCTCATAGTAGGGTGAGGATGTATTGCATTTAATATTTCATGGGCAGTAGTTTCCAATTTGCGAGCTGTGACAACTTCTGCTATCATTTCTGTAACATTATTTCCTATCATGTGGCATCCTAGAAACTCTCCATACTTCGCATCATAAATCACTTTTACAAAACCTTCTGTAGCTCCGGATGCACTGGCCTTTCCGCTTGCTATGAATGGGAATTTACCGACTTTTATTTCATAACCAGCATCCTTAGCCGCTTTTTCAGAATAACCCACTGATGCAATTTCCGGAGAGCAATAGGTACACCCAGGTACATTGTTATAATCAATTGCATCTGGCTTTTGGCCCGCAAGGTGCTCAGCCGCGTTGATACCTTCTTTTGTTGCCTTATGTGCAAGGGCCTGATTGGGTGTACAATCACCAATTGCATAAATCCCCGGAATATTTGTGAGCTGATTAGCATCAACAACTATTTTCCCCTTATCCAATTTTACACCTATTTCTTCAAGGCCGGTATTTTCTATATTGGCAATAATCCCCACAGCACTGAGGAGAATATCTGCCTCCAGAGTTACCTCGCCATCTGCTGTTTTTATCTTTGCTTTCACACCGCCTCCACTCGTATCTACATTCACGACTTCACTGTTTGTCATTACAGCAATACCCTGCTTTTTAAAATTCTTTTCAAGTTCTTTAGAAATTTCTTCATCTTCAACCGGAACGAGCCTCGGCAAAAATTCCACGATGGTGACTTTAGTGCCCATGCTGTTATAAAAATAAGCGAACTCGGTTCCTATTGCTCCTGAACCCACAACTATCATTGACTTTGGTTGTGATGGTAATATCATCGCTTCCCTGTAACCGATTACCTTCTTTCCATCAATTTTTAAAGCGGGTAATTCTCTTGATCTTGCGCCTGTTGCAATTATAATATTTTTGGCTTCGAGAAGTTGTTTTTTATTATCAGCATCTGTTACTTCAAGTTTACCGGGAGCTATTAATTTGCCATTACCCATGACCACATCAATCTTATTTTTTTTCATTAAAAAAATAACACCTTTATTCATTTTATCAGCTACGCCACGGCTTCTTTTTATTACGTTTGCAAAATTTTGTTTTGGATCGTTTACTTCTATTCCGTAATCGCCCGCATGTTTGGCATATTCAAAGACTTGTGCGCTCTTAAGCAAAGCTTTTGTAGGAATACAGCCCCAGTTAAGGCAGATACCACCAAGGCTTTCACGTTCAACTATCGCAACTTTTTTTCCTAATTGCGAAGCTCTTATTGCTGCGGGGTATCCACCCGGCCCACTTCCTAATACTATTACGTCGTATGCCATATTTATTATAATTTTTAAGTTTCAAAAACGCGTTGCAAAATTACTTTGAAATAGGCAAAGCGCAAAAAGGCCATTACCTGCTATATTAAATGGCTGCAAATAGCAATTAAGATTTACGGATATTCTAATTTTTATTACACATCGGCAAATAAATATTATTGGGAGAGTAATTTATATAATCTGGGCCTTGAGAAATTATTGTATTCCGCACAGTCCCAAAGTTTTGATCTTCATCAATCGCTCAAACTGGCAAATGATTACTGCGATAAAATTTTAATTGATATGACCAAGCAAGGGTTAGTTGCAAAAAAATAGAGGCTGTTAATTTATAATATTTGATCCTGTTCAAGGGCTCCTACAAAAATTATTTTAAAAAAATACTTTTAAGTTAGCCATCAACAGGATCATTTTTTACTGTTCCCTTTAAAAGGAAAGTCTTTCAAATTATTTTTTCACCTGGCTTTCATTATTCCTTTTTTCTTCAATGGACTTCAGTGTATTAATACTTAGGTTGAATTCGAAACCGATAAGCACAGCTAAGGAATTTATAAATATCATTATCATTAATACCATGACAGTTCCTATAGAACCATACAATAAATTATAACGACCGAAATTATTTACAAAAGAAGAAAATATTAAAGTTGCAATAATGCTTAGGCAGGTAGCTATTATAGCACCTGGTGAAAATAACTTCCACCTTTGGTAAGTGGACGGCGCATATTTGTAAATAAATGCATAGGTATAAAAGATAAGCCCAATAATAAAAAACCATTTTCCGGTAAGGATTAATTGTTTAATAGTCTCGTTTTTTATACCTATCATATTTAAAATATTGTTTTGGACCAATAGCAGGATAAGGCAAATTAGTAGTAAACTGAAAAGAAGTATAGTCAGCTTAATAGCCATCCATCTTTTTTTGAAGCCTTTTATTTTTTTAAATCCGATATAGTCTTTATTGAATGACCGCATTAACCCCATCACTGCATTGGATGCAAAAAAAAGTGATAGCAGGAAAGTAAATGAGATCAGGCCGATCTTCGATCCATTAATAATTTCATCTACAAACTGGATAACGCTTTTGTTATATGTATGTGCCGGAATAATATCCATAATCAAACCATGCAACTGAATTTTGAGTGAGCGTTTTGAAATGAATGGTAGATTTGGAATAAGCGTAAACAGGAAAAGGCATGTAGGAGGAACCGACATAATAAAATTATAAGAAATTGCTGCTGCTCTTTCCGTGAGATAAGGAACACTAAATCCCTTTGAGAAATTTTTCAATACCTTATACAAAGAAAACCCCTGGAAGCCTGGAGGTATCCAACTTTTACTTTTTTTTCTTAAGTAATTTATGGGATGAAGATTTAAAAATATTCGTGCAATTTTTATCAAAGCTTATTGGTTGTTGATAGGAGATTTCTGCGAACTTTATTTACAAAATACATAAAGTAGTTATTATAAAATTATTGATTTTCCTGTTTCTCTTTTATTAAGCTATCCAATGCCTGCTGGTATAGTTTCGCATAAATTAAATGCTCTTGGTATGTAGACGCAAAATCTGAAAACCCTGAAAAATCAGGCCTGGCTACAAAAAAGATATAATCCGTTTCAGGCATTTGAAGGACTGCATCGATTGTTTTGATAGACGGAGTACAAATTGGCCCAGGAGGTAAACCGGCATTTACATAAGTATTATATGGAGATGGAAAACTTAAATATTTATAATAAATTCTTTTTAGCCCAAAATTTTTCATGGCGAATTTTATGGTCGGATCGGCGGCAAGCCTCATACCTTTTCGTAACCTGTTTATATATACGCTGGCGATTTTCCCTTTATCATCCTGCTTATTAGTTTCCTCTTCTACTATTGAAGCAAGTGTATATACTTCCTTTGGCGTAAGATGAAGCCTGTCCGCATCTTTCAACCTGCTATCATTCCAGAATTTTTCTTCTTCGGTATATAATTTTTTCAAGATCTTTTGAGTATTGGTATTCCATGTAAAAGTATATGTGTTAGGAATTATCACAGTCATTATTGTATTTGTATCTATATCAAATTGCAATAACGAATCATTGTTGTTTAGGAAGTTTATAACATCGTTAGAATCTGATTCAAAATTATTGGTAATTTTTTTTGCAAGATCTTCCCTTGTTCTCAGTTTTGTGATTATAAAATCTACCGGGGCCTGCCTTCCTGCACGTAACATTCTTACAAGATTTACAATGCTCATGCCACCAGTGATTTTATATTTACCCGGCTTTACATTTTTTTCATAACCGGAATATTTCGCAACCTTATCAAACCAAAAATCATTACTGATAACTTTTGTTTTTTTAAGATCATTTTTCACTTTGTTATAACCTGAACCGGTGTGCACGTAAAAAAAATTTCCTTCGGGAGATTGTAATGTAGGCCCAAAAAACATCCAGGCACAAAACACTGCAACTACAACCAAAATCACGACGACAAAGAGAATAATTTTTCTTGCTTTCATTTTAATATTTGTGATGTCCCGGTGTTTTTCATTCAGCCTCCGATTTCTTTATTCCAACTGTAGTTTTAAAATATGAATGTAAATAAAAAACCCTGCTTTTTTTAGACAGAGCTTTACCCGCCTGCTCAAAGGCGGAATATTATACATTTTATTTTGGAGTTGAGGGTGCTGGTGTTTGGGGCTGTACAGTTCCCGGTAAGGTTGTACTATTTTTGTGGTTGTACAGGAGTTCCAACAGGGGCTTCATTTATCAGGTTGTCCCTGCTTGAATTACCACCGGTTTTTGGAATAAACATTGCGGAGGTAATGCATAAAACCCCAATGATACCTGCAAAAAGCCAGGTCCCTTTTTCAAGAATATCAGTGGTTTGCTTAACCCCCATTAATTGGTTTCCTATGCCGCCAAGCGAAGATGAAAGGCCGCCACCTTTAGGATTTTGTATAAGAATAATAAGCCCCAAAATTATGGAAGCGACTATTATAATTATTCCGAACACTATTAACATATCAGGTTGATTTTATATTTTCAATTTTGGTTGCAAAGTAAGCACTTTTAGAAGGATTAATCAAACTTAATTTGTTATACATTTCGATGGCTTTATCCTTTTTATTTTGCTTTATCAGCACCTCGGCCATAGCCTCAGTAAGCACTTCAGTATCAATATTGGATATTTCTGCCGCACTTTGAATTACATCTTCGGCAAGGGCATTCTGTTCTTGCATTTTTAACGGATTTAGTTTCTTCATGCTTTTTAGCCATTCGGTGAAGCTCTTCATTTGAGTACCAAGCTTGTCATTCGTTAAAGCTTCCTCCGTGATCCTGATGCCCTGCGATGCGAAATAGTCAACGGTGTGTAATGGTTCAAAAGCAATAGGTTCCTGTGTATCAAAATTTCCTATTTCAGTTAATTGATATTCAGAAATAACCTTAGCTGATTCCTTGTCAAACAAATGGAAATTTTTTGTTTCAGGAGTATTTTCAAGATGTATTCCTAAAGATTGCGTATCAGGAACTGGCATCTCTTCCTTATGAAATACTTCATCATGATCATTTTCATAATTTTGCTGAAGTTTTGCAGGGTTATTTTCAAGATGCGTTCCTAACGTCTGCGTATGAGGGACTGGCATTTCATCCTCGTTGACAATTTCGGGCCGAACATTTTCATGATCAGGCTGCTTTTCTGTTTCCGGAATGTTATGAAGATATGTTCCCAAAGTTTGTGAATCATGAATAAATTCCTGCCGATTCTGTATTACATTCTCATAACCATTTTCATTATTATACTGCGATTCTTTTTCATAATAGTTTTCAATAGGCGATCCTAAACTGTGAGTACCGGGAATAAATTTTTCTTCGTCCCCCGGAAGACTTTCAGAATTTTGATTAAAAATTAACTGCTCGTCAGTTACAACCGCAAAGTGATCTTGACTTTGATTATGAAGGCCGGTTTTAAACCCTGTGTCTTCTACAAAAGCATTTTCCGATGTTTCAGTTTTTATTTGGGACAATTGAAATTGAAGCCAATGATTATTATTAAAATATAAAGAAGTTTTTTTTAAAAGTTTTTCAAAACCTGCATGGCCTGTTTTGCTGTACCAGCACAAAAGAACGTACTGTGTCAAAGAGCTAAAAGGATATTCGTCAACGTTTTTTTCAAGAGCATTAGCATCATGTGCTATGTTATGATAAAATGACTCAGAATAATTAGTTCCCACGTTCATGAAAAATATTTATTACCAGTTAGAGAATATTTTATTAAAAATAGCATCCGTAATATTTTTTACTAATTCGTCACCCAATTGCGCTTCTGCCTGGGGTAATGTAAGTTGCGCGGAGAAATCATAATTACTCGTCACATCGGTTTCAAAATCTTTCTTGGAATCAAGTGTATTTTTAAAAACAAGATGAAAGGTAACATTTAACCTGTTTTGACTGGCATTTTGGTTGGCGATTCCTGTAGTAGTCACACTGTAATCAGATAAATAGCCGCTTATATCATAGTGGGCGTCATCGCTGTTTGTTTGTCTTAGCCTTGTCTGCCCGATTATTTTTTGCTTGAGTTTTTCTGTTAGTTGCGGAGTAAGTTGCGGATTTACATACCTGGCTTTATTTTCAAGATAATTTACCCGAAAAGTTTTTACTTCAGGCGGAATGGGAGCTGTGTCCTTAGTAGAATATTTACATGTAGCGCAACCGGTAATATTCAATAACAAAAAGCACAGGAGTGCATTTTTAAAATTGATTATTCTAAAAGTAATAACCGGATTTTTTATTTTCAATTGAGTTATTTTAAATTGATAAATATCCGCAATATTAATTGACCTTCAAATGAATATCTATACTTAAAGCTCACTCGTTTATATTATACTCCTTCAATTTTCTATATAGAGTACGTTCACTTATTCCCAGGTCTGAAGAGGCATCCCTTCTTTTTCCGCGATGCTTTTTTAGCGCTTTCACAATAAGGCCCTTCTCTGCGTCCATTATGCTTAATGATTCTTCAACTTCCTGGTGGTTATCAATTTCTTCATTTGAAAGCACCACTGGGTGATTAGATGATAATGGCGGTTTGCTTTGCTCCCTATGATAATCCTCCAATAAATTTTCATTCTGAAAATTATGATTACCGTTTCCATTAATCGCTGCCGGATTTTGCAGCACATCAAAAAACATTCTTTTTAATTCAGTCACATCTTTTTTTACATCAAAAAACAATTTGTATAAAATTTCTCTTTCATTATTAAATTCTTTTTGATTTCCACCTTGCTGGCTTGCCGAAGAAAGTACTGGCAATCTTGTGAAATTAGTTTCAGGTAGAAATTTTTTCATATCATTAGCGGAAATATTTTTATCCTTTGCTAAAACTGATGTCTGCTCTGCGATGTTTTTTAACTGCCGCACATTTCCTGGCCACGGGTAACTAACGAGTACATTTTTTGCTTCTTCATCAAGTTGTACTGGCGGAGATTTGTAGCGGTCTGCAAAATCAATAGCAAATTTTCTGAAAAGCAATGGAATATCTTCTTTGCGGTCCCGCAATGCTGGAACCCTTATTGGAACAGTGTTTAATCTATAATAAAGATCTTCACGAAAACGTCCTGTATGTGTAAATTCAAGTAAGTCTTTATTAGTTGCTGCAATAACCCTTACATCAGTTTTTTGAACTTTGGAAGAGCCGACACGTATATATTCACCGGCTTCTAAAACCCTAAGCAAACGGGCCTGTGTACCAAGGGGCATCTCTCCAATTTCGTCGAGGAAAATAGTTCCCCCATTTACAGTTTCAAAATAACCTTTTCGGCTATCTACAGCTCCCGTAAAAGACCCCTTCTCATGACCGAAAAGCTCCGAGTCAATGGTTCCTTCAGGAATGGCCCCGCAGTTTACTGCAATAAAGGGATTGTGTTTTCTTGCTGAAAGGGAATGTATAATATGAGAAAATACTTCTTTTCCCACACCACTTTCTCCGTTAATTAAAACGCTAAGGTCAGTATTGGCAACCTGTATTGCCACATCCAGAGCATGTACAAGAGAAGGCGAACTACCTATTATTCCAAACCTGTTTTTTATAGCTTGTTGATCCATTTTTATTCTTCTTCTTTATTTACAATTTTTAGATCTTGAATTTCAATTAATGCGAATGCAATAAATACACCTGCAAAAGTTATTCCTGCTCCAATATTTTGATGAGCTAATGCCATGATTGCTCCGATAAATCCAATAATCAGAATAAGATATTTTAAATAAGCGACCATTTAAGCAATTTTTTCATTCAGCTACTTCCCTATCAAAGTTCCCGCGGTACAACTTTCAATAATTACGTCTGTGTAATCACTTTTTTTCAAAAAACCTTTCTTTGGAAAAACTACTACTTTATTATTATCGCTCCTTCCGGCCCAATGTGAATCACTTTTTTTAGAATCGCCCTCAATTAATACTTTATGTGTTTTCCCAATTTCTTTTTGCATTCCCTTTAATGAGTGTATTCGATGCAAATTCACAATCTCCTGTAATCTTCTTTTTTTTATTTCCAAAGGCACATCGTCTTCAAAACGCCTTTCAGCAAGGGTTCCCGGTCGCTCGGAATAATAATACATGTAAGCAAGTTCGTATTCGCAATATTCCATAAGCCTCATTGTTTCCTGGTGGTCTTCTTCAGTTTCAGTACAAAAACCAGTAATCATATCTGTTGAAATTCCACAGCCTGGTAACAATTCACGTATCCTGTCAACTTTCCCAATATACCAATCACGGGTATACGTGCGATTCATTAATTGTAAGATCCTTGTGCTTCCGCTCTGTACGGGCAGATGAATATACTTGCAGATATTTTCATACTTAGCCATTGTAAAAAGTACCTGGTCTGTTATATCTTTTGGATGCGAGGTTGAAAACCGAACCCTTAACAAAGGAGATACCATAGCAACTTTTTCAAGAAGATTAGCAAAAGAAATCATGGTAGTTTCTGCTGAATTTTGCCATGAATAACTATCAACGTTTTGCCCAAGTAATGTTACCTCTCTATATCCTTCTTCAAATAATTGTTCACATTCTTTTATGATAGACTCAGGATTGCGGCTCCGCTCACGGCCACGGGTAAACGGAACTACACAAAACGAGCACATATTATTACACCCCCGCATAATGCTCACAAAGGCTGTAACGCCATTGCTATTTAGTCTTATTGGTGAAATATCACCATAGGTTTCTTCGCGGCTTAATAAAACATTCACACCTTTTTGTCCGCTTTCCGCTTCCTCAATTAGTACGGGTAAAGTCCTGTAAGCATCAGGCCCTACAACGATGTCAACTAATTTTTCTTCTTCAATAAATTTAGATTTCAATCTTTCAGCCATGCACCCCAGAACGCCGATCAACAAACCTGGATTGTATTTTTTTACCTTGGTGAATTCCGAAAGACGTTTTCTTACCGTAAGCTCAGCTTTTTCCCGAATCGAGCAGGTATTAATGAATATCATATCTGCCTCCTGGAAATGTTGAGTAATTCCAAAGCCATTATCTTGCAATATTGAGGCTATAATTTCACTGTCGGCAAAGTTCATCGCACAACCATAGCTTTCTATATAGAATTTTTTTGAAATGCGATCCCGGGAGTTATGAGGTGCATTATTCAAATCATCGTTTGGCTGGAAAGCACTTCCCTGCCTTGCTTCATCATGTTTTTTTTCTAAGAAAATCCCAACCATTAACCTGATTTTTTAATTGGACAGCAAAGATAGCAAATTAAAAATTGCGTCAGGATGGCAGAAAATTAATAATATTGTTACGTTTTTACCAGCTATTAAACTTTCAATTTTTAATGAAATTTTAATCACTTTTTGTTTTAATAAATTATTGTATAGTTTATACCCGTTTGTTTTCTCAACAATTATTCACTTCAACTGAAGTAAAAAATGCTTACGCCAAAAATACCAGGACAATTACCGGCAAGCCTGGAAAAGATTACTGGCAAAATAAAGGCGATTATAATATTCAGTTAGATTTCGATCCCGTTACAATCCTGCTAAAAGGGAAAGAGATTATTTCTTATTTCAACAATAGCCCGGATACTTTGAAAGAAATTATTATCCGGCTGTATCCTGATCTTTACAAAAAAGGAATTGCGCGGACAAGCCACATAGATGAAAAAGACATGAATGATGGAGTTGAAATTGATTCATTCAAAATTGGAGATGAAATTATCGGCGATTTTAATAACAAAGAAAAGGCATATCACGCCGGAACAAATCTTATTATCAAACCAATACAAAATATTTTGCCTCATTCTAAAATTGAGCTTTTTGTAAAATGGCATTATAATGTAAATACAGGGTCACAGGTTCGAACTGGAAGAGTGGATCCTACTTCTTATTTTATTGCATATTTTTTTCCAAGAGTTTCAGTTTATGATGATATTGACGGTTGGGACGACTGGAGTTATAGTGGTACACAGGAATTTTATAATGACTTTGGAGATTTTAATGTAGAGATTTCTGTCCCAAAAAATTATGTGGTTTGGGCAACTGGAATTAATACGAATCCACAAGAGAATCTTTCCAAAAATGTTTTGGATAAATTACAAAATGCCAGTATAGCAGATCAAATCGTTCATATAATTGATTCTACGGATTATGGTAGCAAAAATGTTTTATCACCTTCCGCAACAGGAGTATGGAAATTCAGTGCGGAAAATGTGACTGATTTCGCATTTGCAATAAGCGATCATTATCTCTGGGATGCAAGTTCGGTATTGGTTGATTCTTCCACCGGCAGGAGAACCCTTACGGAAACGGCTTATAGCAAAGAGCATAAGGATTATTTTGACGTCGCCAGCCAGGCTCACCGATCTGTTTTTTATATGAGTTTTTATTATCCTAAATATCCATTTCCTTTTCAGCATATAACTGTATTTGACGGGACCGACCAAATGGAATACCCGATGATGGTAAATGATAATCCAACTGAAACACATAAAGATGCCGTACAGCTAACTTCGCATGAAATATTTCACAGCTATTTTCCATTTTATATGGGCATAAATGAAACACAATATGCCTGGATGGATGAAGGCTGGGCGACCATAGGTGAGTCAGTAATTTCTCCACTTATGGGTGAACCTGAAAGCGAAGGTATTTTTAGTAAGACAAGGTACGAGCGAATTGCCGGTACAAATAAAGATGTGCCTTTAATAACAAACACTAAGCTTTACAGCGGTGCAACTTATTATTCTAATTCTTATGGTAAGGGTGGGTTATGTTATTATGTTTTGCAGGATATGCTTGGCGACAATCTTTATTTTAAATGCCTGCATCAATATATGAATGACTGGCATGATAAACATCCAACACCTTATGATTTTTTCTACAGCTTTAATAATGCCAGTGGGAAAGATCTCAACTGGTTTTGGCAGAAATGGTTTTTCGGATTGGAGTATCCCGATCTATCAATAAAAAAAGTTGAGAGATCAGGCAAAAGCTCTAAAATTATCATAAGAAATAAAGGTGGCTTACCACTGCCGGTTTATATAACTATAACATTATCGTCTGGTGAGAAATCAATTTTAAAATTTAATGCTGAAACATGGAAAGACGGGAAAAAAGAAATGTCATTCTTTAATAAAACACCATTAAACCAAATATCCAAAATTGTTTTGGGGAATGAGTTTATTCCTGATAAATACGACACGGATAATGTGTGGATGCAGAAATAAATTATAGTTGCCTTGCAGGGCTGAATGAGAATTTTTTTGAAAGCCAGCTTTGCCCTGCAGGTATAATCCAGTTATTGATTAAATCCTTTTTGGTAAGAATAGTATTATTGAAATATAATGTATCCGCGGTTACCATTTCAGTATCAATTTCGTAATTAAGAAGTGATAGAGGAATAAGTTGAATTCTTTCATCAACAGCAAAGGCAAGAGTTTGCCTGTCAAAAAGCTGTACCTGGTAGTCTTCTTCAATATTTTTGATAACCCTTACAGAGCTGTCAGTGCTGCAACCACTTACTCCTATTTCTGTTTCATCTGCAATAACTATAATGAATTGACCAAAAAATAAATTTGCAAATCCTTTCACCTGGCTTCCGTGACTATTCCAGTTAGAAGTAAAATTTTGCAATAATTCCTCAATCTCAATAGTTTCATTTAATGTAAAACTTCTGTTGCTTTGATACACCCACACACGTGAGCTGCCATCGAAATCTTTTGGGATTAAATCCTGGAAATGAAAATTCATATAGCAAAGTTAGGCAGGAATATTAAGGTGCAAAGAAAATCACAAACAAATAATTTGTCACTTATAACTAATGACTCATAAACTTATTTACGCACTTCCAAGCCTTCTTAAATATGCAACATGTGAAAGAATTGCATGGCGCATTTTAGGATATTCAATATAAGTAAGCCCATACTCCTGGCACGTGCGCCTGATTATTTTACTAATTGCAGGATAATGAACGTGAGAAATTTTAGGAAATAAATGATGTTCTATCTGGAAATTTAACCCACCCACAAGCCATGAGATTAATTTGTTGCTAGTAGCAAAATTAGCCGTAGTAGCAACCTGGTGAATAGCCCACTCATTTTCGATTTTGCCGGTCACTTCACTCGGCAAAGGAAAATCAGTGTGCTCAACCGTATGTGCAAGCTGGAAAACGATGCTTATTACAAACCCTGTAACCATAGTAAAAATAAGAAACCCAACGAGCCATGTAACAAAGCCTAATAAATATATAGGCAATCCTACAAACATAAATGCATAAATAACTTTTGCTGCCCAAAAAGAAATGTGTTCTCTTACTGTCATTTTTCTCAACTCAACTATTCCTATTTTACGGGAAAAATATTTTTTATAATCCGTAAGAAAGATCCAGATGATATGAAGCAATGTATATAAAAACCAAAAATAATAATGCTGAAATTTATGCATCTTCAGCCTTTTTTGTGTTTTAGCAAACCTAAGCCATGGGCGGGCTTCTATATCATCATCTACACCATCAATGTTCGTATATGTATGATGAATAATGTTGTGCTTCATATTCCACATAATAGCACTTGCACCAAGAAAGTTCAAAGAAAACCCAGCCATTTTATTTACAGCCTTGAATCTGCTAAAACTTCCATGAGCACCATCATGCATTACATTAAAACCAATAGCCGCTGTGAGTCCGCCAAATAATACGCATTCCGGGATAGCTACCCAAAGTACAGGTGTGAAAAATACCAGGTGTATATAAAGTAAAACGTAGCCAAGGCAAAATAAAATTGCTTTAATAAGCAACGCATTATTCCCGGTCATTGGCCTTTTGCGTTCAGAAAAATATTCGTTAACACGCTTTTTAAGCTCCATATGAAAATCACCTTTGCCCTGAAGAAATTTTGGAGTTGCCATTTTGTTGTTTAATTATTTATTATGGGATATTATTATTTTACTTTTATTAGTGCTTGTTTTTAACGCTTATTATTTTTTTTAAGTATCTTTTTGAATGAAAGCATCAAAAGATTTGACTCCAATCATCTTTTTGGAAATAAATCCTTCAGCATATTTCACTCCGATCATTTTCCCAAACATTTTAGAGCGATTAATTACACTTTCTAAAAATTCAGGAGTTGAAACATATGTCTGAGGTTCTTTGTCGCTTAACCCGGAATTAAAAAACTGTGTTGAAAAAGCCCCGATCGCTTCAATCTTCTTGTCAAATACTTCAGACACATCTATTACAAAATCCGGTTTAAAATACCTGTCCTGGATATAATGAAAAATATACTTAGGCCTCCACGCTTCCTGCTCGTCATTTTTTTCATCTGTTGTTTTTATTTTCTTTAGCCCTGATAAAAACACGGCATCATTTACTA
>DASYOM010000165.1:0-28239 GCA_036007765.1 Chitinophagaceae bacterium
GGTTTCAAATACCAATAACGTAAATAAGCACGAGTCTTTACAGGAAATAAATGATAAGAAACAACTAATGCTCCAAATGATCATGCAACGGAAAAGTAAAATGGCTGAAGAGATAAGCCTGGTAATAAAAAAAATTTATAACAACCAGGAGAACATTATCAACAACCTGAAGTAATATATTTCCTCTTTACATAATGGTTTTAATAAACTAAATAGCTCTTCATTAATTTCCCATTCTCATTTATAACCTTCTTTTTTTTCAATTGTTATTTTCAACAGGTACAACGTGCCACCCGTTTACTTTACGTTCAAGATAAATATAACGGCTAAGCTCGCTTTCATTATTGGTGCTCGTTAGTGCAGTAGCGGCTATTACAATTTTATTTTGTTGCAATGGTATATTTTGAAGGTTGAATTTGTACATGTTATTTCCGGAAACCAGGATCTCGGTAATTTTTTTTGGATCATTTTTATCAATCCTGTTAGTGTCATCAAAATTATAAATTAAATACCGGTTAAGATTTTTACTCATGCTATCTTCAACAAGGTATAGCTCGATATCATTTGAATAAATACCAACATTAGAACTATCAAATACCAATCCAGGCCGTGAAGGTTTTGATGAATCAATCCAAGACATAGGAGGAACAATTGCAGGATATTTATAGTAATTGTTTCTCAGGCTATCGCTCCATCCATTAGGGTTGCTTGCAAAAGTTGAGCTGCTAAAAAATATGCTGCCCTGCACCTGTGGATATTCGCGAAGGCGCCTGATTTGGTTTGGCAATTCATTTTTATTTTTCCACGCATACGATTTTGCTTCCAGGACCCTATATATACCCTGGCCTATATACATTTGCCTTCCATAAGCATGCCTGGCCCACCAATCTGTCAGAACTTCGTAGCCAACTACCTTATGATTAAATTCCCAATACAATTGAGGCGCTACATAATCAATCCACTTCATTTTAAGCCATAACAGAATATCGGCATAGAGATCATCGTAATTTGTTTGGCCTGCTCTCGTATTGCTTCCTTCAGGATCTTTATCAATATTGCGCCATACACCAAACGGGCTTATCCCAAATTTGCAATTCTTATTTTGCTCTTTTATAGCACGGCCAAGTTTCACAATAATTGAATCGACATTGCTTCTTCGCCAGCTTTCTTTATCCAGGCCGTTGCCATATTTTTGAAATGATTGCCAGTCGCCAAATTCCTTTCCTGGAATGCGATATGGGTAAAAATAATCATCGAAATGAATGGCATCAATATTATAACGGCTCACCACGTCCCTTACTACATTGGTTACAAATTGTTGCGCTTCTTTATTACCAGGATCAAAATATCTTACGCCTCCGTAATCTAAAAACCATTCAGGATGCAGCTTTGTAACATGTGTTGGTGAAATGGAAGATTTATTAATATTAAAAACGGCACGGTATGGATTCATCCACGCATGAAATTCCATTCCGCGTTTATGGGTCTCCGTTATCATAAATTCCAGGGGATCGTAATAAGGCGAAGGTGGCTTTCCCTGAGTGCCGGTAAGCCATTCGCTCCATGGTTCATATTGTGATGGGTAAAAAGCATCTGTTGCCGGGCGTATCTGTACAATTACAGCATTCATACCGTTTCTTTTATGCATATCAAGTAAGCTCACAAATTCCGCCTGCTGTCCATAAGAGCTTAAATATTTAGTAGATGGGAAATCAATGTTATCAACGGTTGCAACCCACACACCGCGAAATTCATATTTAGGTTGTGCAACAGACCGATTAGAAAAGTAGAGCAGTATAATACAAAAGTAACAGAGGTAGATCTTCATCAGTAATTTTTATGAGGCGGCAATTTACAAAATAATGGGATAGTGCTATTGCTACTAAATAATATTAATCTTGCGTGAAATACCTTATCTCAACATGGAAAGCCTGGCAAAGTAAAAAATCGAACACTATATTTAGAAATAAAGAATAAAAACTTTAATCTTTCCAAACGGACACTCCTTCGCTGCAATTGGAACAAATGTCAATATTTTTCCGGCTTGTCATCAGTTCTTTGCGAAACTGCTTGTAATTATCGTTGTGCCATACTTCTTTGAAAGATTGCATTTTAAGATTGCCCAGTTGGTGAGAAGCATCCTTATCAAAGCAGCATGGAACCACAAGTCCATCCCATGTTATAACATTAGCCTGCCACAGTTTCCAACAGTGATTGGAAAGCTTATTTTTTGAAATAGTTTTACCTTCTTTATTTTTTTTATAGCGGCTGAATTTTTCGTTTAAAGGAATTAACTGATTGGGATCATTTCCATAATCATATACCTGGGCAGTTTTAAAACGAACTTCATCAACACCTACTTCTTCAGCAAGCCTCTTTATATCTTCAATCTGGTGTTCATTGGGCTTAACAACAAGGAACTGGAAAAATACAAACGGTGTTTTACTTTTTAATTCCTTTTTCCACTTCACTATATTTTTTGCACCTTCAATTACTTTATTAATATTGCCACCAATGCGATATTGCTTATATACCTCCTGTGTAGTTCCATCTATTGAAATTATCAGCCTGTCAAGCCCGCTCTCTACTGTTTTTCGTGCAACCTCATCCGTTAGGTAATGGGCGTTGGTGGAAGTGGCTGTGTAAATTCCTTTTGCTGAAGCGTATTTTACCATTTCCAAAAAATCCCTGTTCAAATAAGGCTCTCCCTGGAAATAAAAAATAAGGTAAAGAATATCTTTATAAATATCATCGATTGTTTGTATAAAAAACTCATTTTTCAACATACCGGTAGGGCGCGTGAATTGCCTTAACCCGCTGGGGCACTCCGGGCATCGAAGATTACATGAAGTTGTAGGCTCAAATGAAATTGACATTGGAAGCCCCCACTGAACCGGCTTTTTTATAAACCGGCTTATATAAAAACTTAAAAGGACTTTACCCGCGTTCCACAGCTTTCGCAAAGTAAGTTTGCGAATAAAGTTAATGCCGTCATTGTAATTTACTTTTGGCATAGAGCTTATAAAGGTACTATGTAAACTCCAGCCAAAAGTTACGTATTACAAAACAATCCTAACAGGAATAGAATCCAGAGATTTAATAGAATCAAGGGATGCAAACTGAACCACTGGCGCTTCATTAAAATCCAGTTTCCTGTCAATAAATTTATCGTAGTTGGCAGCGATTACATTGAGAGCTATAAAATTCATTACAAATTTCCGCGTTTCAGCAGGAAGGAATTTTTTAATATCCCAAAAATCCGCATCTTTCTTACCACTTTTTTTTATTGATGAGCATACACGGCCAGGGCCACAATTATAAGCCGCAACACATAATAAAAGATCTTCGTTAAAATATCCAAGCTGATCGCGGAAAAATTTTGCGGCGGCCGTAGTTGACTTTGAAAAGTTTTTTCTGTCATCATATTTACCACCTGTGCGAAGGCCATAATCTCCGGCGAGTTCGCTCATAAATTGCCAGTAACCAACCGCGCCTGCGCGGGAAACAGCATTTGCATTAAATTCCGACTCAAGAACAGGGAGCATTCGTAATTCTATGGGCACATCATATTTATTCAATATACCTATTGCCCTGGGAAAAAACTTTTTTCCTTTATCGAAAATATGAATGATAAAAATACGTTCTCTTTCACTGTAAGCTCTTACGTAATCTTTTGTTTGTTGCCTGTGTTCTTTTAAGCTTAAAGGATATGCTACAAAAAGAGGATTCGTTTCACCGGGTAATTCATATGAAGAAAAACCCATGAAAGTTCTTGCGGATGTGCTCAATACAACTATGAATAGAATCACAAGCAATGTCAAAAAACTTTTTAATCGAATAATTTTCATAACTAATTTTTTTGTTTTAATATGATCAGCCTCCAATTTTTTAATTTGCCGGCTGACTGCCATTAGACAGATTTTAGTTTTATGATAAAATATCTTTAGCCCTTTTATAGGATAAAGGATATTAGAAAAAAAATTTGTTTTGGATTATTTGGGAGAATGTTTAAATGATCGGAATTTTCTCACCAACTAGAAAATGATTTTTTAATAATAAAGGATTAAATATTTTTAATCTAAGTAAATGTACTTTTATTATTTTTTTCCGATGATTTGCAAATGTAATGCCCAAAATATTAGAATGCAAGCATTAAGGTTAAAACACAGTTAAAGAAATTTCAATGAAAGCGCTTGCTCTTTTTCTAATTGTTTTTATTTCAAAAGCTTATGGGCAACAAGTAAAGAATTACTGTAAAGCAAATGATAACGTTGCATTAGAAGAAAGCCAGACATATACAAGGCTATCCGGATCTGAGGGAGCTACCTTCGCTTCAAAAAACTTTGATGTAAAATATTATAAATGTGAATGGACCGTGGATCCTGCTGTCCGGTATATTTCAGGCAAAGTCACTTCTTATTTTATAATTACTGCATTGACTGATACAATTTCATATGACCTTATGGATGATTTAATTGTTGATAGTGTAAAGCAAAAAAATACGCTGCTTTCATTTGAACACTTAAATAATAGGGTAAAATTAAATTTTACCTCACAAAAAAATGTAGGAACTCTTGATTCTGTAACCATTTATTATGAGGGAATTCCTGCTAATACAGGCTTTGGTTCATTTATAACAACAACACATGCAGGCACACCTGTTATGTGGACATTAAGTGAGCCTTATGGAAGCCGCGACTGGTGGCCATCTAAAAACGGCCTTGATGATAAAGCTGATTCAATAGATGTGATTATAACCACTCCCGCCTCTTATACTGCTGCCTCTAATGGATTGCGCCAAAGTATATCAACTGATGGCGTAAATAAGATTACTCACTGGAAACACAGGTATCCAATAGCGACATATCTTATTTGCATGGCTGTTACTAATTATGAAGAGTTTACTAATTCAGTACAAATAGGAAATGTTAACCTGCCGATGCAAACGTTTTGTTACCCTGAATATCTTACCGCGTTTCAAACAAACACACCACTTGTATTGGCAACAATGCAATATTATAGTAATGTATTTGGGGATTACCCTTTTATAAAAGAAAAGTATGGTCATGTGCAATTTGGATGGGGCGGCGGACAGGAGCATCAAACATCAACTTTTATAGTATTGCCTAATGAAGGCCTTATGTCGCATGAATTGGCACACCAATGGTTTGGCGATAAAATTACCTGCAAAAGCTGGCAGGATATATGGCTCAACGAAGGTTTTGCAACACATCTTGCAAGTATGGATTTTGAAAAAAAATATCCGCTAACGGTAACCAGTACCAGAAAAAATGAAATTGCGAATATAACTTCAAAGCCGGGAGGATCCGTATGGGTAGATGATACCACAAATGTAAGCCGCATCTTTGATGGAAGACTGAGTTATCGAAAGGGTTCTCACTTATTATATATGCTGCGCTGGAAACTTGGTGACAGCGTTTTTTTTAAAGGCATCAAAAAATATTTTAACGACTCAACAATTAGTTTTGGCTTTGCCAAAACAGATGATTTAAAAAGAAACCTGGAAGCTGTAAGCGGAACTGATCTTACAAAATTTTTTGATGAATGGTTTTTCGGGCAGGGCTATCCAACCTACAGTGTAGAATGGCAACAGCTCGGAGATGACCACGTAAAAATTAAAATGAATCAAACTACTTCAGATCCATCTGTTAGTTTTTTTGAGTTACCTGTTGCTTTACTTTTTAAAAATGCAACCCAACAAAAAACAATAATTGTTGACAACAAATCCAACGGTGAAATCTTTTTTAAAGAAATAGGCTTTGTAGCCGACTCAGTAATTATTGACCCTGAATATTGGTTGATAACAAAAAACAATACCGCTCAAAGAGTAATTGATAACACAACCGGGCAAAATATAGCGCAGGTTTTTCCAAGCCCCTTTATAAACACCCTTAATGTGTATCTAAAAAATTTCAATGGGCCCAAAGCTGATTTAAAAATTTTTGATGCCGGCGGAAGCCTGGTTTATAAAAAGACTGTTGCCTTAACCGGATCTTCTTTTACGGAAATAAAAACGCAGCAATTTGCCCGTGGCATCTATATTCTAAAGATTGAGGCCGGAAATTCCGTTAAGTTTGCAAAAAAAATTTTGAAGCAATAGCAGAGCGGATTTTTATACGCATTTGCTTATTGCCTAATCTCACTCCGTGACACGAAAAACAAAACGAAGATCATTTACAAATACACTTTTACAAATCTTTTTTTGGCTCATTATAGCATCCGTTACCGTTTATTACGCCGTAAATTATTTTATTTCTCCCCCTAATGTGTTTTATCCTGGTTTTCAAATTGAGATACCGCCCGGATACGAGATACACGGTATTGATGTGAGCCACTACCAGGATATAATAAACTGGAAGAACGTAAAAGAAATGCAGGAAAGAAAAATCCGGATTGGTTTTGTATTTATTAAGGCGACAGAGGGGATTAATAAAATAGACCCGCAGTTCAGGAGGAATTGGCTGAAGGCCGAAGAACAGGATATACCAAAAGGGGCCTACCATTTTTTTATTGCAAATAGGAGTGGTAAAAAACAAGCTGATAATTTTATTCAAATAGTTAATTTAAAAAGAGGGGATCTTCCTCCCGTAATTGACATCGAAAAAACCTATGGAGCAAGTATTATTGTTATAAAAAAACAACTGGCAGACTGGCTTGAGGCTATTGAAAAAAATTACGGGGTAATGCCAATTATCTATACCAATATAGATTTTTATAAAAATTACCTTGAGAAAGATTTTCCGGAGTATCCGGTTTGGATCGCTCATTATTTACAACCCATTAAGCCCAGGCTGGAACACAAATGGATGTTTTGGCAACATAGTGAATTGGGAAGAGTGAATGGGATTACATCCCCCGTTGATTTTAATGTTTTTGCAGGAGACAGCACTGAATTTAATAATTTTCTTATCAGGTAAGAATAAGATTATTTTGATAAAGAGTAATTTTATTGCATGAGTGAAACGGAACCTGATGTTTGGAATTTTTTGAGAAAAATTTTGTCTTCAATCTCTGTAGTTCTTTTATGGCTTCTTATAAACGCAACCATTGGTATCGGTTTAAATTATGCATTTTTCGAAGAGAAGCCTTCTTTAAAAAATTACATTTTTTACGTATGGTTCCTGGTAAGCTTTGCTTTTCTTATCAGGTATTTATTAAAAAAGTGGAATTTTTCTAAAAGAGATTAGGATTACATTAATCGTGAAATACTAGTGGCGTGAATGCACAACTTTTCCAGGTTGACCCTACACTTTCAAAACTTTATCTAAATACTTCAAATACTTTACACTACCATCCCAGCACCCACGCAAAGATCAAAGGAGCAACAATAGTTGCATCGCTTTCCACAATAAATTTAGGCGTAAGAATATCAAGCTTGCCCCATGTAATTTTTTCGTTTGGTACAGCTCCGGAATAAGAACCATAAGAGGTCGTTGAATCAGATATCTGGCAGAAGTAACTCCAGAAAGGGACATCGTGCCACTCAAGATCCTGGTACATCATAGGAACTACACATATTGGAAAATCTCCGGCAATGCCACCTCCAATTTGAAAAAATCCAACACCCTTTCCTGAAGAATTTTTTCGATACCAGTCACTCAATTCAACCATATATTCAATACCACTTTTCATAGTAGTTGCTTTCAATTCTCCTTTTATAACGTAAGAAGCAAATATGTTTCCCATAGTGCTGTCCTCCCATCCGGGAACTACTATAGGAATATTTTTTGTCGCGGCTGCCAGCATCCAGCTATTCTTTGGATCAATTTCATAATGCTGCTCGAGCACTCCGCTCAGCAACATTTTATACATGTACTCGTGTGGGAAATATCTTTCCCCTGCTGCCTCTGCATCTTTCCAAATTTTATAAATATGCTTTTGAATTCTCCTGAACGCTTCTTCCTCAGGGATACAGGTATCTGTAACACGGTTATAATGGCTTTCCAATAAATCCCATTCCTCACGCGGGCTGAGATCACGATAGTTGGGCACTCTTTTATAATGACTATGCGCTACAAGATTCATAATATCTTCTTCAAGATTAGCGCCGGTGCAACTTATAATAGCGACTTTATCCTGCCGTATCATTTCAGCAAAAGAAATTCCTAATTCTGCAGTGCTCATTGCGCCCGCGAGTGTTACCATCATTTTACCTCCCTCATCCATGTGAGTTACATAACCTTTGGCTGCATCCATTAAAGCTGCAGCGTTGAAGTGTCGGTAATGATGTTCTATAAATTTTGAAATGGGTCCTTTTTTCATCTTAAATTATTTAATCCTAAGTTTAGCGAAACGGGCTGCAAAAATAAATTTTTTTGTGGAGCAGGCCTTATTTCATTGATTATTACAGACAAGCTTTTGTGGTGAGGGATTAAATAGTGTGGGGAATTGCTTAGACTTTTTCAGAACATTTGAATAAGCAGCAGTTTTAATATAATATTTGTCATTCTTAATATAATATGTTTGCTCTATATTGTTACAGAAAAAAATTCAATTAAGATAAGACTTTGAAAGATACCAAATGCTTGTTTTGCTTGTTTATTTCACTTCAATACAGGTAGTATATATTTACCTGCAATTTCCATTTATTTTACATGAGAATTTCAGTTTAAAGATTTTAATATAATTAATAACTTACCACTTGTAAAACCTGAGGAACACTGCTTATAATCTTCAAAATATGACCCTACTAAGAAATAGTTTAAGGAAACCCGCTAAAAGATTGCAAATCCTGATAAAATCGACTAAGGTTATTAGTTCTTTAGTTATACTTATAATATTAAGCCTCCAGGTGTATTCCAATCCGGATTACAAAAAAGCACCACATACTCTAAAGGCCAAAAATTCAGGAAATGCAACAAGGATACTGGAAGTTGCTGATACAACTATTCGTGGTAGAATTACAGACAGTTCAGGAGCTCCTCTCGCAGGGGTATCGATACTGAGTAAGGGAACAAACGTCGGCACCTTCACAAATGTATCCGGAGATTTTGTATTGGCCGGTGTTTCTTCCCGTGCTACACTTGTTATTAGTAATGTAGGATACCAAACAAGAGAAGTGAAATTATCTGCGGGGCAAACCAATCTTTCCATTAGCCTTTCCAGTGAAGCAGGAACACTTGCTGAAGTGGTGCTCACAGGGTTTCAGCGAATTGAAAAAAAGAAATTTACCGGTGCAGCGGTAACATTAAAGGCGGAAGATGTGAAGGTAGATGGATCAACAGATATCAGCCGGATGCTGGAAGGTCGTGCTGCCGGAGTATCAGTGCAAAACGTTTCAAGCACATTTGGCAGCGCTCCAAAAGTGCGAGTGCGCGGAGCCACATCTATAAATGGAGACAACAAGCCTTTGTGGGTTGTAGATGGAGTGGTACTTGAAGATATCATTAATATATCAAACGACCAGCTATCAAGCGGCGACCCAACTACTTTATTAGGTTCTTCTGTAGCAGGTATAAATGCCAATGATATTGAAACCTTTGATATATTAAAAGATGCCGCTGCCACAGCGTTATATGGCGCAAGGGCTATGAACGGAGTGGTGGTGATCACTACAAAAAAAGGGCGTGTAGGCAAGCCTGTTATATCTTATACCGGAAATTTTAGTACTCAATTAAAACCGGTTTATAGTGACTATAATATTATGAATTCTGCACAGCAAATGTCAGTATTAGGCGAATTGGATCGTAAAGGAATATTAACTTCAAATATTCTTGACAATCCTGATTATGGTGTTTATGGAAAAATGTATGATCTGATAAATATTCCGGATGCGAATGGAAATTTCGCTTTACAGAATACGACTGTAGCTAAAGCGGGGTTTCTAAAGAAATATGCATTGGCAAATACTAATTGGTTTGATATACTGTTTAAAAATTCTCTTACACAGGAACATTCCTTAAGTATATCAACAGGAACTAATAAATCCCAATCGTTTTTCTCCACAAGTTTTTATAATGATGATGGCTGGACAATTGCTGATAACGTAAAACGGTACACCTTAAACTTTCGTAATACTTATAATTTTACCGATAAACTTACTGCAGGTTTCACTACAGTTGCTTCTGTGAGGCAGCAAAGAGCGCCCGGTGCATTAAGCCGTGTGAGCAACCCTGTTACAGGCGCGTACGATCGCGACTTTGATATTAACCCTTTTAGCTATTCTTTAAATACCAGCCGTACCCTAACCGCGTACGACGACAATGGAAATCCTGAATATTTCAGAAGAAATTTTGCTCCTTTTAATATAATCAATGAATTGGCTAATAATTATCTTGATATAAATGTAATTGATTTGAAGTTGCAAGGGGAAATAGGATACAAGCTAACCAACCATTTGCAATATGAATTTATAGGAGCTATCCGTTATGTAAAATCTTCATTTGAGCACCAGATAACAGAAAAAGCCAATATGGCTAATGCATACCGGGCCAATGGAAATGCTACAATTGCTGCCAACAACAAATTTTTGTACACAGATCCTGATAACCCCTCTGCACCACCGGTTGTAGTTTTGCCTTTTGGAGGTTTTTACAATCGAACGGAAGATAAATTGATTTCATACGATGTTAGAAACAGCCTTAACTATACTAATACTTTTAATAGTAAACATGCGGTAAGTATTTTGTTAGGGCAGCAAGTGAAATATGCTGACCGGCAAAATTTTTCAAATACGGGTTATGGTTATCAATATGATAACGGGGGTATCCCCTTTGTTGATTATCGTATTTTAAAGCAAACTATTGAATCTAATTTTCCTTATTATGGAATGAGCAAAGAATTTGACAGGTTTGCAGCTTTTTATTTGAATGCTCAATATACTTTTGATAAAAAATATAATTTTTATGGCACCGTCCGTTACGATGGTTCAAATCAATTAGGATCTTCTAAAAATGCAAGATGGTTACCTACATGGAGTTTTGGCGGGGCATGGAATGTCGAGGAAGAATCTTTCATGAAGAATATACATGCAATAGATTATCTTAAAATCCGTGCCAGCTATGGATTAACAGCAAGCCTGGGACCAGCTACGAATTCTAACACCGTTTTAAGAAGTTTGACAACAAACCGGACTTTTCCTACAGAAAGGGAATCTGTAATACAAATTGAACATCTCGAAAATTCTGATCTTACATGGGAAAAAAATTATCAAACCAATATAGGGCTTGATGCAGGTTTGTTCAACGGGAAGGTGAATGTGAGCCTGGATGTTTATCAAAGAAACAGTTTCGACCTTATAAGCCTTATTAAAACAGGAGGAATAGGTGGTGAGGCAATTAAGGCCGCTAATTATGCAGATTTAAAAGCGCAAGGGGCAGAAGCTTTAATCGGAGGCCAGGTTATTAAGGCAAAGAACTGGGGCTGGAGAACAAATTTTACATTTGGCTATAATACTACTAAAATAACCAATGCTAAAAATCATCCGATTATTTTTGATCTTGTAAAAGCTGAAGGTGGCAATACAGAAGGTTACCCGGTTAATAGTTTATTTTCTATTAAGTATAAAGGTTTGGATCACGTGACAGGTGTACCAACATTTATAAATGAAAAAGGGGAAGTAAGCCCAAATGTTTATTTGCAGGATGAAACTATTTCCAATCTTGTTTATGAAGGATCTGTTGATCCGAAATTCACGGGTGGATTTTCCAATACATTTTCTTATAAAGCTTTTTCCCTCAACGTATTTATTACTTACCAGGCAGGAAATAAAATCAGGCTTTACCCGGTCTTTAAAACAGCCTATTCTGATTTTGATGCATTGCCAAAGGAATTTACTGACAGGTGGGAAATGCCGGGCGATGAAACCAAAACCAATGTTCCTTCAATTGTTGATGCTTACCAGCGTTATTTAGTAAACGGAAGTGGAAATTATCCTTATAATAATTATAATTATTCAACAGAGCGTGTAGCAGATGGAGGTTTTGTAAGATTAAAAACGGTTTCGCTTACTTACCATATAACTCAGAACATATTGAAAAAAACTCCTTTTAATACCCTTTCTTTAACCGCTGTATCTGCTAACCCCTGGTTGATTTATTCTGATCCAAAATTAAAAGGCCAGGATCCTGAATTTTTTAATACAGGGGGTGTTGCCCAGCCTATTCAAAAACAATTTACCCTATCATTAAAAGCCGGATTGTAAATATAAAAACATGAAAAAATTATTCTTTTATTCTTCGTTTTGTTTCTTGCTGATCGCCAGTTCAGGTTGTAATAAATTCCTGGAGAAGGAACCCGATAATAGAGCCAAGCTTGATTCTCCTGAAAAAGTATCTGAATTATTAGGCACAGCTTATCCTGAGGCGAATTACCAGGCCTTTGCAGAGACTATGAGCGACAACGTAACAGATATAGGTAATGGAAACAATGACAACAACAGCAGTAACAACGTGATACGGGATGCTTATTTTTTTAAGGACACTAAAGAGAATCAGGAAGACTCTCCCGAATTTTACTGGTATGGATGTTATGCTGCTATAGCCGCTGCTAACCAGGCTTTGGAAACTATCAGTAAAGTAACAGCTAACCCTGACAGTTATAGTGCGCAAAAAGGTGAAGCATTGGTGGCAAGAGCATATGCTCATTTTATGTTAGTAAATTTCTTTTCTAAATTCTATGATCCTTCAACAGCATCGACAGATCCGGGAATACCATATGTTACTGAACCCGAAACTGTTTTCATTAAACAATATGACAGAAAAACAGTACAGTATGTTTATGACATGATAGAAAAGGATTTATTAGAAGGATTACCTTTTATACAGGATAAAAATTATACAGTTCCAAAATATCATTTTAACCGTTCAGCTGCTAATGCTTTTGCTGCGCGCTTTTATTTGTTTAAAAAAGACTATGGTAAGGTAATATCTTATGCAACACAGGCAATTCCAGGAAATAATTTTGGGCCAAACCTGCGTCCCTGGAATACAACATATAAAAACATAACGGATGTTACAGAGCTTTTTAAGATATATGCTAAAGCCACTGAACCCGCAAACCTTCTGTTAGTTGAAACATCGTCTGAATGGGCCCGTAATTATTATTCTAACCGTTATGGAGAAGATCCTGCAAAGCAAAGTGAAATATTTCCAGGCCCCGACCCTCTAACAGGTGGTAATCTCGCTTTCGCACAATATTCTATTGCTGAAGGAACCCATACACTTGTACCTAAAATAGACGAATATTTTGTAAAAGTTTCGGTGAATGCAAACATTGGAACTCCTTATGTAATGGTGCCACTTTTTACGGTTGAAGAAGTATTGTTTAACCAGGCAGAAGCCTATGCTTATACGGGTAATATAACTGCTGCACTTGCAAATCTTAATATATATGCCAGCACAAGGATTAATAATTATAACGCCTCTGCTAATAATATAACTGCCGCTAAAATAAATAGTGTGTTTGGTACAAGCAATACCCAGGATGGTTTAATACAAGCGATTTTATATTACAAGAGAGCAGAGTTTATTCATGAAGGTATACGCTGGTTTGATATCTTAAGATATAAATTGCCTGTGGTTCACAAAACAGTGGATGGGCAAACCATAACGCTTGCAGCAGATGATCTGCGCAAAGTATTGCAAATACCGCAATCAACATCGCTTGCAGGGTTAGCGCCTAATCCACGATAAAAATTTGAAGTAATTTTTTATAAATAAAACATGAAAGCAATAAAAATAATAATAGTCGCATTATCAGTATCACTTATTGTATCATCCTGTAAAAAGGAAGATGCGCTGGGAAGTGTTGATAATATTCCGGGGCTTGGAGGCGATACATGGGCACCAGGTTCAATTGATGCCTGGATCTTTGACTCTTTAACCGTTCCATATAATATAGGAGTTAAATATAAATGGGACCAGGGCGAGCTGCAAGCTGATTTTAATAAAGACCTGGTGCCTCCAAAGGAAGAAAAAATAATTCCTCTTTTGGGCGCAATAAACAAGGCGTGGATAAATCCATATGTTACAGAAGCGGGTCTTTTGTTTTTTAAAAACATAAGCCCTAAATTTTTTGTATTGGTGGGAAGCCCGGCTTATGAACGGGGAGCTGTAAAATTGGGTACTGCCGAAGGGGGGCGAAAAGTAACTTTATATGATGTAAATGATTTTCGCATAAAAGGAATGCAGGGGTATGTGTTGAGCGACACTGATAATGTAAAACAAGTCTTCCATACAATCCATCATGAATATGCTCATATTCTTGATCAGAATATTAAAGTGCCTGTGGAGTTTAGCCAGTCCAGCGCAGGTTCTTATACATCCGACTGGTTAAACGTTACTCCCCAGGGAGCTAAGAACGAGGGTTTTATTTCTCAATACGCTATTTCACAAGCACGTGAAGATTGGGCTGAAATGGTCTCACTAATGATAGTGGAAGGCCAGGCTTGGTTTGATCAATATGTTAACAGTATCAATTATACCGGCACTACTCCCAACGGAACAACGGCTGCTATTGCCCAGGCAAGGTTAAGACAAAAGGAAGCTGTAGTGGTAAGTTATTTTAAACAAGCATGGAATATTGATTTTCGCAGTTTGCAGGCAAGAAGCAAAATTGCCATAAACTCTCTTCTTTATTAATTGATACAAAAAGAATTTGTTTAAAAATTACGAAATGAGAAAAGTTTTAATAGCCGTCCTTATAATTTCCGCATTTTTATCTTCCTGCAAAAAAGAAGATAAATCTGCTTTTGATAAATCACCGGATGAACGTTTAAATGAAACACTTGCTGCTTACCAAACTCAACTTTCAGGGGCGCAAAATGGCTGGAAAGCATTGATACAAGTCGATAGTGGCAAAGGTGCTACTTATAGTTTTTATTTTAAGTTTAATGATGCTAACCGGGTGGTAATGCTTTCAGACTTTGATTCGTTATCCGCGGTTACTCCAAAAGAAAGCAGCTACCGATTAAAAGCCTTACAACAGCCAAGCCTGGTATTTGATACCTATTCTTATTTGCATGTTTTATCAGACCCTGACCCAAGAGTGAATGGTCAAAACTTTGGAGCAGGATTATTATCTGATTTTGAATTTTATTTTGATTCATCAACTGCTGATGTTATTAAGCTTGTGGGCAGAATACATGGCAGTAAACTGATTCTTATAAAAGCAACCCAGGCTGAAGAAGATGCATACAATAATGGTGCGCTTGCATCTGGCCTTAACATAAATAAAATATTAACTTACTTCAAACGATTAACCATAGGTTCACAATTTTACGACATAAGAATTGATCCGGTTACCCGAAAGTTTATATTTAGCTGGCTGGATGCAAATGGAAATCCTGTAACCTTTACTACGGGATATTATTTTACTGCAGGTGGTATTAGTTTCACAAACCCACTTGTTAATGGGTCTCAAACAATTCCAGGATTTAGTAATATATCGTGGAATCAGGCTGCCGAAACAATTAATTTAACTTCCGGTAGCACTGCGGCAACTATTACCGGTACCGTTTTGCCGATTAAAGTTGATGTGAGCGCACCACGCAGATGGTGGCAAGATGCTATTAATAATGGGCAAACATATTGGTTTTCCATAAATGGGTTTCATGTAAATGGCATAGATGATGCCTTTGGTATTACTACTTTACCCAGATATTTTTACCTGATATACTGGCCCGCATATGACCAACAGAATGATTTGTTTGCTCCTGTTTTTATTAATGCAGCGGGTACCGGATTAGACATTCAATATGGAACAGGTCCTTCGGCTACTTTTACTCCTGATGGACGTGCTATATTCGTAGAGATATCTAATTATGGAACTTACCCTGCCACAGGCCCCGCAGCTCTAAGCAAAACTTTATTGTACAATTCTAGTGGATATTATTTCGTTCAAACCAGTGCTACTACCTATGATATGGTGAGCGCTGCGGATGGTAAAGCCTGGGTTAGCTGGAGATTTTAATTAAGTAAACGTTTTAGAATAGCAATCCGTTTTTCCATGTAGGAAATAAATGCCTTACAGGATTATGCGTTACATAATCTTTGGCTGCATCCAGCAGTAAATAAAATAGAATCTTTCACCAGTGATACCATTGAAATAGCAAAACATGAATTACCCATCAGCCGCATGTACCGCCATGAAGTGGAAAAACTTTTGAATGTTTAAAATTCAGGTGATGAGAAGCTTTAATTGCAGGTATTGATAATGGCCTTACTAAGCCGTACGCACGGGATGGTAAGGAGCCAGCTTAATCCCCTTTACTTTTTCGGCAGCTAACTGTAAATCATATTTAGCCTGCAAACGTAACCAAATATCAGGAGTACCTCCAAAAACAGTAGCAATTCGTAAAGCCATTTCGGGACTAATAACTGATTTCTCATTTATGATATTAGAGATCGTTTGCCTTGAAACGTGCAACATTCCTGCAACTTCAGATACAGTCAAATTATTTGCTTCAATGAGTTCAGCTATTAAAAATTTACCGGGGTGAATCACCGGCAATTGTCTTTTTATTGTATTCATAAATATAGTTAGTGGTAATCCAAATAATCAATGTCAAAAACATTTTGTTTCTCAAACCGAAAAATGATCCGCCAATTCTCTTTAACTGAAAGGCTCCAATAACCTTTTAAGCTTCCTTTCAATGGATGAATCTTCCAACTGCGGAAAAATTCAAAATCTTTAGGCACTGATTGTGCACTGTCAATTACTTCAAGCATTTGCTTAATTCTGTTAATCTGATCGGCCGGCACATTTAAGTAAGTAAAACTTTTTTCCCGGTAGTTGCTGCTTTATAAATGGCTTCCATAATCCTAAGGTCTTTAATTCCTTCTTCACCCGTTATATGTGCAGGTAATGGTTTGTTTTCTAAAATCAATTTTCCTATTCCATCCATTTGCGCAGCTTGCTGGTTAGTCTCAGGGAATTTTAATTCACCCTTGCTTGTTTTTCCTTTGAAAGGCCCATAGCTGATAGCAGGGCTAAGCTCGAACTGGCCTTCATCAGCAGAAGCAAAAAACCTGTCAACCGTACAAGTATAAGTGCTTGATGAATTACTAACGGTTCCATCGGGGAATTGCAATTGCCATGTAATGGAAGCCTCAACTTCTGAAAATAAGCGACTATCAGTATTTGGGCCAAACTGTGCTGTTACAGAAATAGGTTCTTCTCCCAACACATAGCGGCTGCATTGAACACAGTAGATACCAACATTCATAAGTGGCCCTCCGCCTGAAAGCGCTTTTTTTAAACGCCATTCGTCCGGGTTACTTGTTTTGTAACCAAGTGATGCTTCAATTAAACGCACCTGCCCAAAAACTTTTTCCTGTCCCAGCCTTTTAATTTCTAAATTATATGGTTCATAATGGAGGCGATAGCCTATTGCAAGCTGCACACCTGCATCCTTACAAGCCTTTATCATTTCTTCACAATCTTTAACCGATGTTGCCATAGGCTTTTCAGATATTACATGCTTACCGGCCTTGGCCGCTCTCACGGTAAATTCTTTATGCATTGAATTGGGTAATACAACATATACCAGGTCAATATCCAGATTGCGTACAATCTCATCAAAGTTTTGATAGTTATAAATATTCTTATCGGGGATGTTATAATCTTTTTTCCATTTCTCAGCTTTAGCTGGATGGCCGGTAACAATGCCTGCAAGGCGGCAGTATTGAGAAGATTCTAAACCAGCAGCAAGGTAGCCTGCATAATTTCCCAATCCGCATAATGCTATGTTGAGTTTTTTGCCATCATATTTTTTTGCTTCACCTGCAAAAGATTTCACAATAGAAGGCACTGTAAGAGCAGCTGTTGTAGCACCAACTGCTGCTCCCGTATTTAATAAAAAAGAACGCCGTGAAAGTTTTTTCATAACAGGGATTTATTTTTTAATGTAGAATATTATTATTCCTGAGGAAGGAACGCCGGTATGGGGTTGAGTGGATAACGCTTATTTCGTGCGCCATTGCCGGATTGCTTCATCAGGTTCTTGTTGGGAAATAGTATCAAATGCAAAAGGTACGCTTTCAAGATTGGTTAACTCCTTTTTGTCATCTTCAGAAAGGTTATCAGTTATATCCCGTTCCATCTCCCCGGTGAAATATTCATAATCAGCTTTCAGCAGTAGCAATAAATTCTCATCTGTAGTAGTGGAAATTTTATTGATCAGGTCTTGCTGAATATCATTACCCATAAAAATATTTTTGATGATTAAAATTAAACCTAATAATTAATTTTTTATTGCTAACGTTATCTTTTACGCAAAGAAAGAAAGAAAGGAGCAAAGCCGCAAAGATGGCCGTTTGCGCCTTATTTCCTAATGCGTCTCTGCGTGAATTTTACTTAGTTTATTGATATGCCCGGCTACCTAATAACAAAGTAACCAACTCTTAAACTGTTGCATTTGATTTTCTTATCTTTCGGTTATATAAATTTTAGATGGCAGTTATTATTAATTATGAAGATAAATACATCGGCGATTTTCAACGGTTGAACCTGGAATGGCTCGAGAAATTTAATCTTGTAGAATCGCATGATCTTGAAATCCTCCACCATCCGCGGGAAAATGTAATTGATCGTGGAGGTTTTTTATTCATGCTCGTAGAAGAGGGTGCTGTTATTGGCACTGCAGGCATTTTTAAAATGAACGACCAGGAATATGAACTCATTAAAATGGCTGTAGCGCCGGAACATCGCGGTAGGAAATTTGGCGATATGCTTTTGAAAAAATGTATCACCAAGGCAAAAGAAGTAAGGGCTTCCAAAATAATTTTGTTTTCCAACAGCAACCTGCAAACAGCCATTCGCCTGTATGAAAAATTTGGTTTTAAACATGTGGAAGTAATTGATGCGCCTTTCGAAACAGCAGATATAAAAATGGAATTGTACTTATAATATTGTTGCATGTAGACGCAACATACGGAATCAGAATCTTTAGTTTACATTGCCAAAAAAATTGAATGAAATATATTTATGTATTGCTCTTTTTGACGATAACAGCAACTGCCTGTAAAAAAGGAAACTCCGGTGGCGGAAGTACGCCTCCTCCTCCAACTCCAGGTACGGATTTGCCGGCGGGGGCCAAAGATGGAGTTGCCTACATCAACAATGGAAAATCAGCAATTATAACATTATTTGCTCCCACCAAACGTTCAGTGGGTTTGATTGGTGACTTTAATAATTGGGACGCTTCTTCCTCAGCAATGAAAAATACACCTGATAAGAAAACCTGGTGGGCGCAAATTGATAACCTTGATCCTGACGTTGAATATGCCTACCAGTTTTTGGTAGATGGCACATTAAAAGTTGCAGATCCCTACTGCGAAAAAATCCTCGATCCTAACAACGACAGTTATATTTCAAATGCAACTTATCCAAATCTAAAAGCTTATCCCTTCGGTAAAACCACGGGAATTGTAAGTGTCATGCAAGCCAATCAACCCACGCACGTGTGGCAGAACAACAATTTTGTTCGTCCCGATAAGAACAACCTTGTAATTTACGAGTTGTTGATCCGTGATTTTACAAGCGAACATAATTATACAGCAACACTTCAAAGGCTCGACTATTTGATAAGCCTTGGAATTAATGCAATTGAATTGATGCCCGTTAATGAGTTTGAAGGAAACATAAGCTGGGGTTACAATCCCTCTTTTTATTTTGCGCCGGATAAATATTATGGAACAAAAACAGACCTGCAAAATTTTATTGACCAATGTCACGGTAAGGGCGTTGCTGTTATCTTAGATATGGTTTTAAATCATTCTTTCGGTCAATCGCCTATGGTACAGTTGTATTTTGATGGCAGCAAACCCACAGGCCTTAGTCCCTGGTTTAACGTTGATCCAAAGCATCCCTATAATGTAGGATATGACTTTAACCACGAGAGCCCGGAAACAAAGTATTTTGCCAGGAATGTTATGAAATTCTGGATGCAGCAATATAAAATTGATGGCTTTAGGTTCGACCTTTCAAAAGGCTTCACACAAACCCAATCTTCTGACGATGCATCGTTCTCAGCCTATGATGCAGGCCGGATAGCTACCTGGAAGGATTATAACAATTTCATTAAATCTATCGATGCCAATAATTTCTATGTTATACTTGAGCATTTTGCCGATGCCACAGAAGAAAAAGTTCTCGCTGATGACGGTATGATGCTCTGGAACAATTTAAACTACAACATGAATGAAGCTACAATGGGCTGGTTAACCAACTCCGATTTTAGCTGGGGATTTTATAGCAAGCATGGCTTTACCAAATCAGAAAATCTTGTAGACTATATGGAAAGCCATGATGAAGAACGGATAAATTTTAAAAACATCACCTATGGGAATGCGTCAGGTAGCTATAGCATAATAGGTAATTTGCCAACCTCATTAAAACGTGAAGAAATGGGCGCGGCTTTTTTGTTCAGCATACCAGGGCCAAAAATGATTTGGCAATTTGGAGAGCTGGGTTATGACATCAGCATTAATTTTAATGGAAGAACCGGGGAGAAACCAATAAAATGGGATTATTATAATGATGCGGGCCGTAAGGCTTTGTATGATGCGTATGCGAAGTTTATCAAACTAAAAACAAGCAACAATATTTTTAATTCCACAAACTTCAGTTACGATCTTACAAGTGGTATAAAATATATTAAACTAACAGATGCAGCCAATACAGTTGTTGTTGTTGGCAATTTTAATGTTGCCAGTCAAACTGCAAACGTAGATTTTGGCTCACCGGGCACATGGGTTGATGCTGTTGGAAATGGCGTCACTCTTTCATCGAATAGTTATACTAATGTATTGGCTCCTGGTGAATATCATATTTTTAGTAAGGTTGCTTTGCAATAATAAGAAAGAACTTAGCCTTCAACAATAATTTTGTTTTCCAACAGCAACCTGCAAACAGCCATCCGTTTTGTATGAAAATTTGGTTTTAAACATGTGGAAGTAGTTGATGCACCATTCGAAACAGCAGATATAAAAATGGAACTATACTTATAATATTATCCGTTACAAGTCTGGCACAGGACCAACGCACAAAGCTTCACCGGGCTTTACACTTCTATCCGGCAACCTTTGAGCAGATGAACATTTATCAGCAAAGAAAGTTTAGATTGGCATTTATTACTTTTGCCAATCAAAAATATATTACATCAATAAATGCAGATCATTCATAAAATAGATGACTTTTTATTTACCATTTTTCCTGAGTTAACGCGGGGGGGGGTAACACTGATTTAATTCTTCACACGCTTGAGAATTTTTATACGTATGGCCCATACAAGCCAAAAGTAAACATTGATAAAGATTGGGTGACAATAGAAATTGATACTCCAACAATCATCTCCCAGAAAGCCGATTACAAAAAAGTAGTGGCTCTTTGTGAAAAAGGAAAATATTCAGAAGCAAAACCAATTCTAAAAAATTTAACTGAAAAAAATCCAACTAACTCAGAATACCACCGGATTATGGGACAAATTCTTTCTGATGAAGGAGATCAGGAAGAAGCAATTAATTGTTTAATTGATGCACTTCGATGGGACCCAAAGAATGGATACGGTTTAATAATGATGGGAAACATCTTTGCAAGAAACAAGGGTGACATGGCTACCGCTATCAAATATTACAATGAAGCGATAGCACAAAATCCAAATGATCACATTGCCATCAATAATTTGGGAACGAATCTTCTTAAGTTAGGGAAATGGGAAGAGGGTATGAAATATCTGGAGAACGCATACGAGATTAATTCAAATTACCCGAACACACTTTATGGACTTGCTTTAGCAAACGAACATTTAGGGAATGTTCTTATCGCATTTGAGTGGTCTGTTAGCGCTATGAAGAAGTGCGGAAAGAATGATACAAATCTTTTTAATCATGCTTTAAAGTTTACATTAAAAACGGCTGAGGAATTTGTAAAGACAGATGCAGGAAAAAAAGTTTTCAATGAATACAAATCTTATTTAGAAATTCAAACAGACAAATCAATTAAAGTTGAAGTTGACAATTCAATTTCGACAGCGGCAAAAATTGAGTTTGCTGAAAATTATAATCGTGATTATCATCTGATAAAATACAAAGAGAAATATTTGGCGGTTGAACATTTAATGCTCCATGAACTCGTGCATCTTGATTTCGTTCATGAGGCATGAAAAGCAGCAACGAACAAATTATTCGTTGCTACCGGCGATAAGAAAAAAGTTTTTATCAGGGACAATGCAAAGACAGTTTATAAACTTGACAAAGAGGGGTATTCTGAAGATTCAATTGCAGGTTACATGACTGGATTGTACGAAGGAATAAACCGGCAGATTTTCAATACGCCGATTGATTTGTTCATTGAAGACTTTCTATACGAAAATTATCAGGAGCTGAGACCTTATCAATTCATTTCTCTTTATGGTCTTTTAATGGAAGCCAAAGATGCAGTGACACACAAGAAAGCAATAAGCCTGTCATCGAAAGAAATTTTATCAGTTTCAAAAATTTTGAATTTGGTAAGCGCATTATATTTTAAAGATGTATTTGGTTACGACCTCATTTCAAAATTTGAAGCGTCGCAAAGAGAGATTACAGAAGTAGTTCGTCTCTTTAATGAATTCAAAGAATATCGCAAAGACAGGGAACCTGGTGAAGAATATGAATTAGTTCAGCATTGGGGAAACGATTTGAAGCTCGACAAATATTTTGAATTGATTGATGAAAACGATTATAGAAATAAGCGAACAAACATCGACAGTTTGCTCACTTCAATTGAGGAAGATCCTTTTGGTCTTGAGGTCGATAAAGAATTTAAAAAAGAACAAACCGATACATTTTTAAAATCACAAAAAGAAATTGGAATCAACATGGCGGTTGTTATGTTCATGGTAGACGCCCTTCAATTTTTTGATAGCATGTCAACGGAAAAGATTAAAAAAATAGCTCTTGAAATAGCCATGTATGGAACGCAAGGTTATCATCCGGAGAAAAAAGATTATAAAATTAGTTTGATACCAAATAAGGATTTTTCAGGGTATCATATTTTAGCCTATTACTATGTCAGTTGGGCTTTAGCAATTCCAGAAATGTTGTCGCAATTACAATTACCTTATAACGATGAATACAAATTAGCAACTTCAATGTATAAAGAAAATAATTAAATGAATGAGTTAAATGATATAGTTGATAGCCTAATAAAATTCAGAGATGACAGAGATTGGGAACAATTTCAAAATCCAAAGGATCTAGCCTTGGCATTAAATGTAGAAACCGCGGAACTTATTGAAGTGTTTCTCTGGAAATCATGGGAAAGATGCAGATAGAGAAAAAGTGAAAGAAGAATTGGCTGATGTTTTTTCCTTTGCTTTTCTCCTCGCAAAAAAATATGATTTCGACGTTAAAGAAATTATACTTGATAAAATAAAACAAAACAGTGAAAAATATCCAATTGAAAAATCAAAAGGAAGAAATACCAAATACAACAAACTTTAAATCCCTAACGAGCCAATATGAAGAAGACCTTACTATTATGGAAAATCTTAGATGCTGAACACGATAACTTTACAAACTTACAGACTGAGAAATTTTTCTATTGGAGCGAAGATTCGAAGCTAACAAGTGTAAAAGTTGACGATTATTTAATCATAATAGATAGAAAAAGCTTCACTTTTTTGTTTGTTACTTATCTTGGTTCAGAAGGCTTGACCATAGAAGTTGATAGAACTAAAAACCAGGTAAATGTCAAAGATGAAACAGAAAACATAACGTTAACTGCAGTAGAAGGATTATGGGAGAATTTCATAAAGTTTAAGATACTTCAAAATCTAAAAATCGAATCCCAAGAATGGGTAGATGATTTCAAGTTTTTATCAACTAATGGAATTTTGACTCTATTTAAATATGTTCCGAACAAAAATAATTCCGCTAACACTTTTGTACCGCCGAAGACTGTTTTAGAAGGATCCATTCTTAAAAAGCTTCTTGAATTACATTTAAATGAAGAAGCGAAAAATGCCTTAGAGTTTGCTGCTCAATATATCGATACTATAAATATAATTTCAAATTCAAATGAAAAGCCTTTAGTTGATAGGCCAAACGAAAAGAAATTGGAGAAGGAAGCAATTAGCCCAAAGGAAATTATAAACCATGTTCATAAGTACATTACAAACCTTGGATTTCAATATCAGTTCGAAGAAATTGCAAATTTCTATTTGGCATTACGAGCAAAACCATTTGTGATTTTGGCAGGTATTTCAGGCACTGGTAAAACACAACTACCAAGAAAATTTGCAGCGTCTTTGGGATTTTCAAAAGAGCAAGTTATTCAACTACCCGTTAGACCTGATTGGACAGACAGCAGCGATTTATTAGGATATACATCATTAGACGGAAATTTTATTCCAAAGGATTTGACCATTGCAATTCAAAAAGCAACAGCAAATCCTGACAAACCATATTTCTTCATTTTAGATGAAATGAATTTAGCAAGAGTTGAACATTATTTCAGTGACTTCTTAAGCGTAATTGAAACAAGGGAACGATTTGGAAAAGAAATTAAGACTGACCCGATTTTAAGAGAAGAAGTATTGAAAGCCGCAAAAAACAAAAATGATTTTACTGAAATGGGTTGGCCACAAAATCTATATCTGATTGGAACAGTTAACATGGACGAGACAACTCACGCCTTTTCGAAAAAAGTATTAGACAGGGCTAATTCAATTGAAATGAATGAGGTTGATTTGAACTGGATAACAAGCAATGGCAAATCAATTGAAAAACTTAATAATATTCCAAACGAAATATTTAAAACAGTTTATTTAAACTCAGCAGAGTTAAAAGAAACAAATAAAAAAAGTATTTCAGAAGAAATGCTTTTGCTACAAGAAGTAAATACCATACTTCAAAAAGCAGACTTGCACTTTGCATACCGTGTTAGAGACGAAATTGCTTTTTACTTAATAATCAATAAAGAGAATACATTGAAAGAAAGCAGAACAGCATTCGACTTTCAATTGGTGCAAAAAGTATTACCACGGATTCATGGAAGTTCAGAAAGAGTTCAAACTGTTTTAGTCGAATTACTTAATCTACTTGAAGGTAAAGATTTCAGAAGTTCCAGTTTTGAGTTCTCCATGTTAAGTGGGAAGATTGATACTGACAATTTAAAATATAAAAGAACTTCGAAGAAAATAATTTTTATGCTTAAGCGATATGATGATGACCGTTTTACTTCATTTTGGCTATGAGCAACGCTAATACATATAAGTATGAAAGCGATGGCTGGGGTTCTCTTGAATTGGAGATTGCCGATTCAAATAGAAGTTTTTACCAACCCAACAATTTAGACAAGATACCTTTCAGTGTAAAAGGTTTCGGACAATCGAATTTAGAAAGCATACCATTTTATTTTTTTGAATGGCAAAAAATCCAGTATTCATACATCATTGAAAATACTGTTTCATTTATCCCACCTTTTGAATTAAGGATTAACAACCGAACTATTAATAAATCTAAAGAAAGAGGAAGCAATCATTTGCTTACAGGTCAATTTTCCTTTGATGATGAAGTCGGAGAAACCAAGGTTGAACTCAGAGATTTTGCGAACAGATTAATTTTCGAACTCAATACTGAAGTATTTCCTCAAAAGATGGATTATAAGTCTGACTATAAAGCCATGATGGCCGACATATCAGAGATAATTCAAAACCTTGCTTATGATTCTTTAAAAGATACTTTTAGAAGAAGTAAAGCAAGACTAAAAGGGCAAGCAACGGAAAACGAATGGTGGAATATTTTAGATGCTTTATTCGACCAACTCATCATTAATTTAGGAGTAATAAAAAGGCAGCCAAAACATGAAATAAGAAAGAGTGAGAAGGTTCTTCCGATCGAAAAAATCAGAAATGCATCAAAGAAAAATATTGAATGGTTTAGAAAAAATGCTCAGTATTCAAATAATAGTCAACAGGGAATTAAAGTGACCTTAGAAAAATATTACTCCCATTCTTTATCAAGTAAAAAATATGTTACTTATGATACTTATGAAAATAGATTTATTTCCTGGGCTGTAAGAAATATTATTGAGCAATTAAGGCAATACAAGAAGCATATTGAAACAGCATCAGGTTCAAAAAACTATTCTCCTCTGATAAATAGATTGAAGATGTACCAAAGCCGTCTTCAGGGATTACTGCATGAGAACCCATTTAATGAGGTGAGTAAGTTTGAGAAAAGGTCTCATTTTTCTACTTCTTTAACTCGTGGTCCAGGCTACAAGGATTTTATGCATATTTATTTTCTACTAATAAGAGGGCTTGAGTTAGCAGACAATAATATCTTTAAAATTGAACAGAAAAATATTTCGGCTTTGTACGAATATTGGTGCTTTTTAAAACTTGTTCAAATTTTAAAAGAACAAAATGCTTCAGCAATAGATTATCAGGACTTGATAAAAGTAAGAGCTAATAAATTTTATGTTGAATTAGAAAAAGGAATATCTTCTAAGGTGACTTTCAAAAAAGAAGATACTGGAGAAACAACAACTATTTATTTCAACAGAGAATTTAAGCGAGAAGGCAAAAAAGTTTTTACATATAATCAGCGACCTGACTATTCAATAGAATTTAAGAAGAAAGGCTTTGAAAAATCATTTTGGTATTTGTTTGATGCAAAATATAGATTCGACGAATCTTCTGAGAGTGACAATAATCTTTATAATGTGCCTCAAGATGCAATTGGACAATTACATCGTTATAGAGATGCTATTCTTCATACAGAACCTAGAAACTCAACTTACAGGAGTGCTATAAAAAATTTAGGAGGAATAATTTTATATCCTTACCCATTATCTGAACAAGAATTTGAAAATAATATTTACTATAAAAGTATTGACAAAGTAAACATTGGAGCATTACCATTTCTGCCAAGTAAATCAGGTTTAGTGAATGACTTGCTGAATGAACTAATTAATAAACGCTTACCTGAAGAACATTATGAGCAGTTTATTGAGATGGATAATTCTGAGTATGTCAACAAAAGAAATTCGTGGAAGGAATGGGTGACAATTGGTGTTGTTCAAAAAGAAAATCAAAATAAAAGATTAAAGTTTATTTCAGAGAAATTAATTTACCATGTTCCCTTTGTCAAAAACATAAACTCAAAACTCTACATGTCAAAAAAGTTTTTGGTTTGTAAATCAGGAACAAATGAATCAATACTTTATGATGTTAATGACTGGGAAATTTTGAGCGACAAGGAACTAATAGACTTAGGCGCAACATGGAACCATCGAAGAGAAAAATATATTGCTTTCCATCTTGATAATGGAAAACCAATCACAACTCCTGATAAGATTGCACCATTAAAATTCAGGTATGCAACACTTGAAGGACTTAATCTTTATTTACAAAATCCAGATTTAGATAAAGGTTACTTCTATTTGACAAATCCTGACGCCGCAAGGTTATATCAAGAACTTAAAAAACAAGATATTTCGTTTCAAATAAAATGGGCGGATAATGATAGTGATCCGTCACTTCTAGAGTTTGTTCTTAAAGACTTTGCGATTTATTCTTCCGACAAATATCTTGACTTACATTACCAATGCGACAATGAAACTATTTCTTTAAAAGCTTTAATAGAGTTGGTCAACGAGAAGTGAAGCATTGGTAATAAAATTCATTCATTACAAGTTACCGAAAGTCTATTTAAAGAAATTTGGATATAAGAATAAGAAAGGCGAGTGGAAAGTGTCCCCATGTACTGGCGCAGGTATACAGCGTAGAATTTGCGTCGGGCGTAACTGTGCCTCGAATACTAATTGCTCCTAACTACTTCAATTTTCTGATTCAAAAAATCAACGGTACGCTGCCAGGCAAGTTCTGCAGCGGCTTTTGTTATAACCCGGCGTGGTATTATTAGATGCAGCTGGTGTTCTTAAAACAGTAGCCCCATGATTGAAAGGGCATTCAAAACCGATAGCCTTTTTAGTTTCCTTCTTTTAATTTCTGAGCTAAATACAAGTAGGCTGCAGGTAAATGATGTTGCCAGATATTCGGGTTGTCCGGGTCATTATTAAACAGTTTGAAATATGCATCATCAGCATACAACACAATAGTGTTGCCTGTTCTTACATAGTAATTGCTTGCATAATATTGCGGAGGTACAAAGCCGGTTATCTGTTTTTTAACTGCTTTGGAAACCATTTTCCCCAAATACTTTTGATAATTTTTTTGTGCCTTTATGCTCGACCTGCTAAGTTGATTATATACATGCCTTAGTATTACCC
>DASYOM010000166.1:0-7485 GCA_036007765.1 Chitinophagaceae bacterium
GGTATCTTCCAAAAGAAGAATTCCCGCCTGCTGCCATCTGTGCATGGGAACAAATTTGTCCAGGTGTATTTCTGCTGTAAAGCAATCTGAAGTAATTTTTCTTAGTAATAGATTTTTAATAACCGGCTTATTATTGGCAGAGTCTGCCCAGTTATCACCGCGTAAAGTAAACAAAGTAAGATGAGATGGCATTTGATGTCGCCTGTTCCACCACAGTTCGTCTTTTTCCTGCACAAACCATCCATGTTTTTTTAGTGAATCATCCTGCACTATGAAAATCATCCGAGAAGTTTTCATTGACTGTGGTGTTAAGAAAATGGTTCACTAAAAATACCAGGCCTGTAATCAAAATAATTATCGCAATAAAAAAGAAGCGTTTTTTATTTGGTGCTTTTACATTTGTTCGTTTGTTGTTAATGTTTACACCAGGATTCTTTTCTGTTTTTTCAGGAACAAATGTATTTCTATACTGAAACCAATACGGATAATGGCTTTCCGTATCTTTCCTTTTTACTTCATCAATGTAGGGAGCCTTCAGAACATATCTTGCAAAAGTATCCAAAGTTGCAACTGAAGGATTTTCCTGTTTTGTTTCGGAACTCCTGGTAATATAAAATGATAATTCTTAATGCTTTTTGCCCCGATTACCAATCCTGTTTCTTCAAAAATCTTATTGCTGAAATGTTTGCTCTCTGTTTCAGAAAGCATATCGTTTAAATCAAACCCAAAACATTTTTTATAATTTCCTTAAACAGGCCGATAAAAGCTTCATTGTTTACATCCTTCATGTTATTGTGTTTCTGCTGTAGCGTATTGTAATTCTATAAATTTCCTTCACAATTCTACAGATTTCCATTTCATTTCCGCACGTACAGTATTAATAAAATCAATTTTGTTTTCACATCATTTATCGTGTTCATACAAGTTACCTATCTAAATCTGTAAAAAATGAAATTATCAATTATGGTTATTGGCTGTATCCTCTGCCATTCAGTGTTTGGGCAAACATTGCAACTGCATTACGATATAAGGCACAGCATTGATCCGAAAAATAATGCAAAAAATTTCACTACGCTTTATTTTGAATATTTTAAAACGCAGGATTCCGGTAAATCCTTTATTAAGCCGGGATCGTTTTTACTGAAAATGCAGGCAGATTTTTTTGGCGAAAAAGACAATCTTGGGAAATTTTATATGCAGGTATCGCAATCGTTCAGGTTCTGGAAACCAAAACTATTTTTAAACATTCAATATAGCGGTGGCCTAGGCATTACAGAACCAAGGCAATACAGTTATTATATTATCAATACGTATTCACTTGGGCTGAGTTATCCATTTAAATGGGGCAATGCTTACCTGAGCAGTGTTTTAAATTATAAATATGTTCCTTATAAAAAAGCAAGTAATGATGTACTCTATACACTCTACTGGTGGAAAGGCATCTTAAATTATAAAGCAGAATTGGCAGGAGATTTTTCAATATGGACTGAAAATAAAAATCATGGCGATGATTACACTAAAGATCTTCATGGTAAAAGATTTTACTTTTTCGCTGAGCCCCAATTCTGGTACAATGCAAATAAAACATTTGCCTTCGGAACAAAAATAATTATGAATTACCATGTATTGACAACCGGGAATGTGCTTCAGGTATATCCGACCATTGCAGTCAGGTGTAAACTATGAAAGCAGCAGACAACCTTAGACTACGGGCTTTTCCTCCGCAAAGATACTTCCGGCTTCTTATATGAAAATAATTTCGTTTGACCATCTATCATTTGTCCCACCAAAGTGATTTACGGTGAAAAGACCGTTTTTAATTTCTACTCCCGTGTATGGTTCACCAAAAAGCCCCGCCACCACTGATGACAGTATTCAAAGGAACACAAAAATTGGTATTTACTCAAAATTGTTGACAAAGGTTGGAATGTGTTTCATTTAGATGATGTTGGTACAATTGTAAAAAATGTGTAAAGAATAGCAATCAAACTGTTTATCATCAACACCTGGAAATTAATTTATCACCATAATTATAAAGCTTATTTTAGATAGAATTTTTATTATTATTAACCACTCAAAACCTGTAAAGCAAAACCCGTACGACACCACCTGTAAACTTTTTTTAGGATGGGTCATTTTTCAATTGGGCTTCATATCCAGCTTGACACATTTGCAAGGCACACGAAACCCAGACACAAAACCTTGCGAAAGAGCTAAAAATACCAGTGCAACCCCCCCCGAGGTGACGAAACTCTTCCAAATTACTTTTAACAGGTTTTTCCACACAGTTCATTTCATGTTTCAGTTTGATGATGCAAATTATTTTTATTATATAAAGTACAGCAAGATTCGGATTGTAGCTCTTTAAACATTGTTCTAACATTGTACTTATTTACCTGTAAAAGATGTCTGATAAACTTATAAACTATTACAGAATTGAAAAAGCAATCGGTTACTTGACTGATAGTTTTAAAGAACAGCCAGACCTCGATGAAATTGCCTGTAAGATTTTTATGAGCCCATATCATTTTCAACGGATCTTTACAGATTGGGTAGGTATCAGTCCAAAAAAATTTGTTCAATATCTCACTTTAGATTATTTAAAAGACAGGATACGGGAAACTGAAAATATGATGGAAGCGGCGGAGATTGCCGGCCTGTCAAGCCAATCAAGGGTGCATGATTTGTTTGTATCAATTGAAGGTGTTAGTCCGCAACAATATAAAACTGCCGGAAAGGATTTGGAGATTTTTTATGGTTATCATGCAACGCCATTTGGTCTATGTTTTATAGCGGTTGCCGAAAAAGGCATTTGTGCGTTAAAATTTATTGATGAAGAAAAAAGCAGGAATGAATTTGAATTATTTTCTAATCAATGGCGGTTTGCAATGCTAACACACAAACCGGGCTTTACACAACACTATATTAAAAAAATATTTCGGCAGCATACAAGTAAAGAAAATTTGCAGTTGTTGGTACAAGGAACTGATTTTCAAATAAAAGTTTGGGAAGCATTGGTAAATATTCCTTTTGGGTCGGTGGCTTCATTTCAACAAATCGCTGGGGCAATCGGACAACCAAACGCATTAAGGGCAGTTGGTTCGGCTGTCGGCTCTAATTCTATATTATATTTAATTCCCTGCCACAGAATAATCTCCAAAGATGGAACGATGGGAAATTATCATTTTGGGAAGGTTCGTAAACAAGCCATGATTGGTTGGGAAATGAGTAAAACTTCAGGATAGAAATGAAAAAAATACAACCTATCCTTTATATTTCAATTGCTTGTTTTTTGTGGGGAGGCTCAGTAGTATTGAGTAAGGAAATTATGGGGCAAATTTCTTATGTAAATATTACACTATGGAGATTTGTTTTTGCAAGTATTAGCATTGTTCCTTTTGTTTGGAAAGATGTACAGCAATTTAAAGCCAAAGATTTCCTTGCTTTGATATTGGTATCTTTTCTCACTGTACCACTTTCATACTTATTACAGTTTAAAGGAATTTCATTAACGTCTGTTGTTAACGCCTCATTGATAATGGGTGCTATGCCTCTTGTATATTGTATCGTTGCCTGGCTGCTGCTGAATGAACGTTTAAATAAAATAGAAATAATTGCTGTTTTTATTTCAGTTATTGGTATGATCTTAGTCATTTGCAGTCCTGTTGGCAGGAACAACTGGTTGGGGAATTTATTGGTGGCTATTTCATTGTTCTCATTCGCATTGAGTGCTTTATTAAGTAAAAAATTAATGGGGATATATAAGCCGGCAATTTTATCAGCGTTGATTTTTTGGATGGGTTTATTAATGTTATTGCCGGTGGTATTATTTTCTTATGGTTCAATACAGCTCAGGTTTTCATCAGTTCAGTGGGTAAGCTTGATATTATTAGGCGTGGTTTGTACAAATCTTGCTTATTTATTTTGGTATGCTGGTATCAACAAAACCCCGGCTTCAACTATAGGAGTTTATTCCAATATTCAACCTGTTACCGGGGTATTTTTAGCTGTTATTTTTTTAAAAGAAAAAATTAGTTGGATAGGGATTGTTGGTGGACTATTAGTAATTGCTTCAGCAATAGTAATTTCAATTTACCCCGTAAAACAGCTTAGCGTTAAAAAATGAAGCAAAAAATAAACAAATTCAGGTATTGGGCTTTTGTAACAAGCGGGGAGCAAACTAACCTTACAGAAGATGATAAAGAGTTAGCAAAATATTTAACAGAGAGAGGTATTGCTATCAGCCCTGCGGTGTGGGATGATTCAATAATAAATTGGAATCAATATGATGCAATTATACTCCGCTCAACGTGGGATTATTTTTTAAAGCCCATTGAGTTTGATAATTGGCTTGATAAATTAGAATCGCTCAATTGCAAAGTTTTAAATCCTGTTTCAGTAGTTAAATGGAATAAAAGCAAAAAATATTTTACTGAATTTTCAGAAAAAGGAATTTTAATACCCACATACAAATTTTGTGTTCGTGGCACTGACAAAAATCTGGGGTTTATATTACAAGAAAACAATTGGAACAAGGCGGTTGTAAAACCTGCTATTTCCTGTGGGTCATATAATACCTGGATTGCAACCGAAAGTATTTCAAAATATGACGAACTGCGGTTTAGTGATATGCTTCAGGAAGGAGATGTAATAGTTCAGCAATTTATAAATGAAATAATTACTGACGGTGAATTGTCTCTGATTTACTTCAATAAACAATTCAGTCATGCAATTCGTAAAAGAGCCGCTGAAAATGATTTCAGGGTTCAACCAAAGTTTGGAGGAAAAATTACAATCGAGCAGCCTGATGAAAATATTTTAAAGATAGCGACTGAAATACTCAATGAAATAAAAGAACCGCTCCTATACGCCAGGGTTGATGGTATTGTAACCAACAATGGTAAGTTTTCATTAATGGAATTAGAATTAATTGAACCAATTCTATTTGTAAAAGGAAACCAAAAGGCATGTGAAAATTTTTACAATGCTGCTATTCAGTTAATATACTGAATTACATTATTAATTAGCAAGAATTGGATTGCTCTGCCTCTATCATGGTTTTAACTTGCATCAAATTTATAACACTAAGCAAAATGCAAGCACTTATTATCATTGATGCACAAAATGAATTTTCTTCTTCAGGTAAAAGGCCAGTTCCCCATCATTCAAAATTCATAGAAGCAATTACTAAAAGAGTGGAACAGTTTCGTTCAGCCAATCTGCCTATAGCCTGGGTAAAACATCATAATAAACCTTTAGAATCACCTGCCTTTGTTCCTGGCTCATGGGGTGCAGATTTTGTTCCAGGGTTTGGCCCAAAGCCCGGAACAGAACTGGAGCTTGTGTTTGAAAAAAATGTTTACGGGGTATTTACAGGAACCAATATCGGTTTATGGCTTGAATCTCTAAATGTAAATGAAGTTCTTTTTGTTGGCTTTTATACGCATGGATGCCTTTCCACTTCTGCCCGTGAAGCCATCATGAAGGATTTGTCAGTTTCTATTGACCCTAATGCCACAGGTGCCTGCGATATGGAAAATGCCGTTCTTGGTAAACTTACCGCTGATGAAGTCAGGCGGTCTGCATTAATACAGTTAGCAAGTATGGGAGCAATAATTGCCCCTTTCATAAACAATTAATAAAACACTGTAAATGAAAAGAAGGACACTATTAAAGTATGCGGCAACACTGCCTTTGGCAACTATACCTTCTATACTTGCAGCACAGGATGACAAAAATAATAGTTTAACTCCGAAAAATAATTCTAAAATGAAAATACAAAGACTTGCATGGGCAGGAATTAAAGTTGAATTGGATGCGACAACTTTGTTTGTTGATGCCACTTCTTACGAAGAAACAAAAGATATGAAACTAACTGTTGAAACAGAATACAAGCATGGACTTATTACGCATCATCATCCAGACCATTACGACCCTTCAGCACTTAAAACGGTTTTTGATAAACGGAGCCGTTTGTATTGTTATGAAGATGTGCTGCCATGGATTGATACAAGAGATGTAAGAACCCAAAGTGTGAAACTGTATCAACCTATAGATGCTTCAAGATGGACAGGAGATTTGGTAGCGATACCTGTTCCGGCGGTAGATGGTTTCGGGCATCCGCAAGTATCCTGGATTGTGCAGGGTGGCGGTAAAAAAATCATTCATTGCGGCGATACCTTGTGGCATGGCTATTGGCGGGACATTGCCAATACATACGGCCCTTTTGATATTGCTTTTATGCCAATTAACGCGGCACGTCTCAGTCAGGGGAAGGTTATTGATACCGGGATACCGGCAGTGATGAATCCCGAACAGGCAGTTGTAGCTGCAAAGCTTTTGAATGCAAAAGTTGTTTGCCCCATTCATTACGGCCGCCCATCAGAAAACTATTTTGAAACAGCCAACCCTGAAGAAAATTTTCTACGTTTTGCAAAAGAAAGAAGTATAAAGTCTGTTTTATTACAACAAGGTGAGTATGTAAAGTGGGATTAGTTGTTCTATACAATTATTCTGGCAAAATAACCTTGCTTTGTCAGCAGGTCAAACGGGGGCGGGCGGAAGCCGTGTTTCAACTTTTTGTTTTTCAATTTGGCTTCATATCGGGCAGGATTGCTATATGCAAATCATCAACTTTTATATATAAATTTAGCTTCAGTTAGACGGGGCGGATGAATATCTATTTCCCCCACTTCGGCAAGCCCTAACTGTTGTGTGCCATTTTTTTAGACTTCAATAATTGATAGACATTCCATTGACAGAGAAAAAATTATCAGTTAGACTATTAGAAATTAACGAACTCGAGTTTATTGTTGACTATTTTTTAAAATCATATAGTGACTTCCTCTTAGGTATGGGTGTTGACATTTCAAAACTTCCTTCACGAGAAGAATGGCTTAATATTTTGACATCAAATTTTTACTTGAACCTTGATAATAAAACATTTTTTATCGTTTGGTTGTTGGACAATGAACCAGTTGGACATTGCAACATCAACAAAATAGATTTTGGAAAAGAAGCATATATGCACCTTCATTTATGGCAAGGGCAGACACGACAAAAAGGAATTGGCTTTGATCTGCTCAAAATGATACTTCCATATTTCTTTGACACCTTTAAATTAAAAAAGCTTTATTGTGAGCCGTCTGCTTTAAATCCTGCACCAAATAAGACTTTAGAAAAATTGGGTTTTGACTTTATTAATGAATACGAGACGATACCAGTGGATTAACTTTCATCAATTAGTAAACAGGTGGTGTTTGACAGATGAAAAATTTAAAGCACTTTATTATTCTGCTTTTATCAGCAATGGTTCGGGCTGGACAAGCAACTGAACAAAGTGCAAATGTATCCCTCCGTCCAAGTACACTCAAAAGTAACCGCATAGATTTTTAATTTTGCGTTTAGCCGTTGGTGATAGGTTGCCAGCCTTGCCTACCGGCAGGCAGGTTTTGCGGTAGCAGTTCAGCTATTTTATTGATAGGA
>DASYOM010000167.1:0-5467 GCA_036007765.1 Chitinophagaceae bacterium
CACATGGGCCGTAAAAATGAAGTAGTTACAAAATCTTTTAAACTACCGAATTCAAAAGATAAGCAAATAAAAGTAGAATTATTTACATGGGAGAAGCTCGATTATGTAGATAAGGTGAAGAAGGCTTTTAGGATATGATAAATAATTATAAAAATCTTTGGGAGCCCTCAATTATTGGGGGCTTTTTGTTTACAGAAAACTAATAAGGTAAATTTGAATAGTGAGACAAATCAATAAGCCTTTCATTCAGCAACACCATCCCAAAAAGAATCTTCTAATTTCGGGTATTCCTTCAGTAATTGAAGCAATGAATGTCGCCCAGCAATTGTAAAGGATCTACCTGCATGCATTTATAAATTCTTCCGAAAAGCAGACGATTAAAAAAATGTATTTATCGCTCTTTCAAACAAGGATTTAAGCGCTATGGATTATTTCGGGCCGAACCTCTCCTGACAATTTATATTTCCGCAGAAACTCTTTTTTGGAATCATGATATGAAGACACAACACCAATCTTGTACATGATGAATATACACATCCAGGCCAGGTCTACCTGGTAAGGCAGGAACCCGGCACGAGCGCTGGCAGGGTAGAGGTGATGGTTGTTGTGCCATTCACCGGCAAACAAACCGGGGCGGGTTTGATTGATGGATAGGTTCCTGCGGTCATAATCAATGCCGTCTATATGTTTTATTTCGCCCTTACCATGACCTGTGTAATTAAACATTCGTACGATGATCATCCAAAACATAGCTGCGCCAAACATAGCACAGACTAGCCCGTAGCCACCAAGCAAATAAAATGCGCTATACCAAAATGCCCAGTTCGCAGCCCAAAGGGCGATAGAATAAAAAGGGCAGGCTATGGATCCCCACTTATTGTATTTGTCATAGCTATTGATCGCTACTCCGGTGTGCCTGAGAAAATGGGCTGCTTTATTAAAATCCTTTGCTGATAAATTTTTAGCAATGCTTTGGTGGTTCACATCTGCCAGCATGCAATACATAAAGCCCGCCTGTGCATTATATGGATCTCCGGGGAGGTCCGACTTAACGTGGTGGACCTGGTGTGATACTACATACAACTCTTCGGGAAATGTTTTAATTACCAGGTTCTGAGTAATAAAACGCCAGAAAGGATGACTAAAAGTAAAAGCTTTATGTGTGCAAAAACGGTGGAACCATATCGTGCTATGAATGCTCATGATGATCAAGCTATATAAAATGAATGCAATCAGCAACAGTATAGAAAAATAGCGGAGAATAAACACAAAGAAAAACGGGAGCATGCAAGCGGCCATTAACCAGCTCATCAGAGGGACCCAGTTTTTCCGGTTAGCTAAAATATTTACTCTGGAAAAGGCTTCAGCATACAATTGCTTTATCGAAGGCTTTATCAGCTCGCCCTTTTCATTTTTCCAGCCATAAGAAGGTTGCTGAAGTACCTCATCTATAAAACGCATATACTCAATATACGGGGAAATTAATTTAAAGGAATATATATCCTTCATTACTATGTAAATAACTACTCCTCAGCAAATTTTATTATAAACAACAGAAAATCTTGAAATGGTTAATCATTTTCGGAAGTCAGATTGCGGCTAACCCATCACGTTGATCCCTTAAATTTATATTTCATTTTAATAAAAGATAACATGAAGGAAAGTGTATACAAAGAGGCAAAAAAAATTGATGTGGTTGTTATTTATACACGTTGTGTTCGTGCAAATAAATCATAAAAAATTGAATGTCATTTTAAATCGAAGGCATTTCTTGAAAACTCTGATTAATCAAGGTAAATTTGAATATGAGGCAAAATAATAAACCTTTTATTCAACAGCATCGTCCCAAAAAAAATCTTTTGGTTTCGGGTATTCATTCAGTAATCGAAGCAATGAATGCCGGTCAACAATTGGAAAGGATTTACCTGCTATCAACAATTAATTCTCCGGATGCCGATGAATTAAGAATTGTGGCAGAAAAAACCGGGACACCTGTGAACAAAGTTCCTTTTGAAAAACTAAGAAGCTTTAATATTGAAAATCACAAAGGTTGCATTGCAATAAAATCCAAAGTGCATTATCAGGAATTGCAGGAAGTGATTTCACTTGTTGTTGAAAATGGTGAAACACCTTTATTGCTTTTGCTGGATGGAATCACGGATATTAGAAATATAGGAGCCCTTGCAAGAACGGCTTACTGCTGCGGTGTTCATGCAATTGTGATTCCTGAAAAAGGAGTAGGGGCTTTGAATGAAGACGCCATAGCTACTTCAGCCGGAGCGTTAGAGCATATTTCAGTTTGCCGGGTTAAAAGCCTTCACAATGCAATAGATGAATTGCATTTGAATGGCATAAAAGTTTTTGCAAGTGAAATGAAATCTGAAGAAAATATTTTTGATATAAATTTTAAAGAACCTTGCGCAATAATTATGGGAAGTGAAGACAAAGGGATTCAGCAAATATTGATAAAGATATGTGATGAAAGATTCAAAATCCCTATGGCAAGAGATTTTGAATCTTTAAACGTTTCAGTTGCCACGGGAATGATTTTGTATGAGGCAGTGAAACAGCGTAATAAATGAATTAATATGAGGCTGTAAAATAAACTGTGTCAAAGTTCAAAAATGATTTCAGAACTTTAAAACACAGTTTATTTATGGAAAAGAAAAAAGAAGCCTTCGATTACGAAGCATTAAAGAAAAAGACCCTTGAGCAATTTCGTTCGGGCAAAAGTTTATTTAGCAAAGGGGTGCTTTTGCTCCTTTACTTAAAGATTTTTTAGAAGCTGCTTTACAAGCCGAGATGGAAGACCATCTGGATGAAGATCAACGGTTGAAAGGCAATAGAAAAAATGGTCATACAACCAAAGAACTGAAAACAGCAGACGGCACTTTTGATTTGTCTACACCCCGTGACAGGACCAGCGAATTCGACCCTCAGATTGTACGCAAACGTGAAACCATTTTAGCAGAGAGTTTAGAGCAAAAAATTATTGGGATGTATGGTCATGGTATGAGCTTGCGTGATATCTCCGCTCATATCAAAGACCTGTATGACACCGATATTTCTGCTGCTACATTATCGGCTATTACAGACAAAGTGATACCGTTAGTTGAAGAATGGCAAAGCCGCCCGTTAGAGTCGCTGTATTGCATTGTATGGTTAGATGCGATGTATTATAAAGTGAAACAAGATGGTAGAATTATTACCCGGTGCGTATATAATATCCTGGGCATTACTACCGAAGGTAGGAAAGAGATTTTGGGTTGTTATACCAATGAAAGTGAAGGAGCCAACTTTTGGTTAAGCCTCCTCACAGATCTGCAAAACAGAGGAGTGCAGGATATTTTAATTGCCTGCATAGACAACCTGAAAGGCTTTGCAGAAGCCATTTCCACGGTATTCCCAAAAACACAGGTGCAAAGCTGCATTGTTCATCAGATACGTAACTCTTTAAAATATGTAGCCAGCAAAGACCAGAAGGAATTTATGAAGGAACTGAAACCGGTTTACCAGGCAGTAAGTAAAGAAGCTGCCGCCGGGCAACTGGAAAAACTTTCAGAAAAATGGTCGAAAAAATATCCGGTAGTCATCGGCTCCTGGCAACGCAATTGGGAAAAACTCACTACCTATTTTGGTTATCCGGCGGCTATCCGAAAATTAATTTATACTACTAATACTATCGAAGGTTATCATCGCCAGATAAGAAAAGTAACTAAAACCAAAGGTGCATTTACTTCTGATATGTCTTTATTAAAACTGATCTACCTGGCTACAAAAAATATCCAGAAAAAATGGACTCAGCCCCTGCAAAACTGGAGTATAACCGTGTCACAATTGAGCATCATTTTTCCTGGCAGGATATCATTGAATTTATAAAAAATGGTAACTTTATTAAAGCAAGAGCGAAGCAATGGCGATGTGACATCAACATTACTTTTAAGAAAAAATGGCCGGGCATCGAGCCCGACCATTTTTAGCAAGAACTTCGCTGCTGGCTCTGTTCTATCAATATTATTATCTGACACAGTTTATTTTACACTCCCATTAATATTCTAATTGATAGATTTTTCCGTTGGTGTTTATGAGCAGAACTTTATTCGGGTTAGCTGAAATTCTTATACCATCACTCCCAAATATCTGAGACCATGAAGATCCATTCCATTTATATATGTAACCTTTTTTATTTGTTACCCAAATTGTACCATCATTTCCGACAGCAATATCGGTGACATCACTACCGGGCATTTGTGACCAACTTATTCCATTGTATTTATAGACTTTCCCGAGAGTATTGACAAGCCAAACTTGCCCACCACCGGCAGATATTCTCATTCCATCACTACCAGACACTTGGTTCCATTTAATTCCGTTAAACTTATATATCTTCCCTACGGTATTTACCATCCATATTGTTCCATCTATATCAATAGCTATATCTTTACTATCACTGCCGGGCATTTGCGACCATTTGCCATTTACAAATCTGTAGATTTTCCCCGCCGAGTTTACCATACACGTTTTTTTTGAGTTGGATGCGATACTTATGCCGTCTCCGCCTGGCAATTGTGTCCACCTAATTCCATTATACCGATATATCTTCCCTACTGTATTTATAAGGAAGGCTATTCCGTTTTCGTTTACTGTTATATCCTCTCCGTCACTACCCGCCTGTTTAATCCATGGTATAGAGTACTTGGAAACATAGATTGAATTTATTCCTGCTATATCTGTCTTTGTTAAACTATCTCTGTTGCTATGTGATGCAATGCAATCGCAAGACATTTTGCATTCAATTGTCCGAAGGGGTTGACCATTCACTTTCTTCCCAAAAGCATGTTTGCCATAATGCATGATTGAGCAATAATTGTAATCTCCAATGGTGCTCACGTCATCATCTTCTCTTTCAAAATTATGTGCCTGCCCTGATTCTATATTATCCCAAAGTATCATTATATATTTATCTCGGTCTGATCGGCTTTGTTCATGAAATAAACCTGCGGAATGTAGTATCTCATGAACGATTACACCAACTGTAGCAATGTTATCTCCTAACTCGATCGTTTGGGAACCACCCTGCCTGCCAACAAGGGAATTGGAATGTTGAGATGTTACTCTCCTAAATGTTACAAAATCCTCTTCCTTTGATCTTGGAAATAAGAATAGGTTGGTTTCATTGTTGAGCTTATTAACTGCCTTGTTAATATTATCAATTTCAGCCGCGGTAAACGTATTGCTAATAACAAAAGGGATCCTGCCACCTTCCCATCTGTAACTACTACCGTCTATTGCAACAACAGAACTTCTTTGTAATTTTTCTATTGATCCTAATACGATATCGCCTTCAATAATTGCCATACCCTGTACCACTTCGACATTTATCTTCGACGCTTTTTTATGAAAGGGTAATACTAAAGTGATCTCTTTTATTTCTCTTATTTTAATCTCAGGTTTATATGGGCCATCC
>DASYOM010000168.1:0-5598 GCA_036007765.1 Chitinophagaceae bacterium
TAATGATGTAAACTGCTCTTTCCTTTTATGTAATTCTTCATCACTTAGCTGAACGTTCAGGATTCTTTTAGATACATCAAGAGTAATTAAATCACCAGTTTTTATTACCGCAAAATTTCCTCCCAATGCTGCTTCCGGCGACACATGCAGCACGACTGTCCCGAATCCTGTGCCGCTCATTCTTCCGTCAGAGATTCGAATCATATCCGTTATACCTTTTGCAAGCAATTTTTTTGGTAAACCCATATTACCAACTTCAGGCATGCCGGGATAACCTTTTGGCCCCACATTTTTTAAAACAAGAATACTGTTTTCATCTACGTCAAGATCATCTTCATCAATGCGGTCTTTGTATTCATCAATATTTTCAAACACAATTGCCTTTCCTGTATGTTGCATTAATCGTGTACTGGCTGCTGAAGGTTTTATAACTGCCCCTTCTTCGCAAATATTTCCTTTTAAAACTGCAAGCCCGCCAGCAGGATTAAAAGGCTGATTCATCTCAGCGATTACATTACTATCACAACTTTGAGCATTGCTGTAATTTTTTTTAATTGTTTCTCCATTCACGGTTATGCATTCGCGGTGAAGGATATTGTCAAGCTCTTTCATTATGGCCTGCAGGCCTCCGGCATAAAACAAATCTTCCATAAAATATTCTCCCGAGGGCTGAAGATTTGCGATAAGCGGAATGTTGGCCGATAAAGTATCGAAATCATCAAGCTTAAGTGGAACGCCAATTCTTCCGGCAATAGCAAGTAAGTGTATGATAAAATTAGTTGAGCCACCGATAGCCGCGTTTACTTTAATAGCATTTTCAAATGACTCACGGGTAAGGATATTCGATAATTTTACATCCTCTTTCACCATATCCACAATTCGTAACCCTGACAATTGAGCCAACACCTTACGTCGCGAATCAGCAGCAGGAATGGCTGCATTGCCGGGCAGCGACAGCCCTAATGATTCCACCATGCAAGCCATTGTAGAAGCAGTGCCCATTACAGCACAGTGGCCACGACTACGGCACATAGCGGATTCTATAGTAAGCATTTCTTCTTCCTGTATCTTATTTTCACGCAGGTCATCATGGTAGCGCCACACGTCACTTGTGCCAATACTTTTACCATTATGCCTGCCCGTTAGCATAGGCCCTCCTGAAACAACAATAGTTGGAATATTAACACTGCATGCTCCCATTACAAGAGACGGAGTTGTTTTATCGCAACCGCATAGCAGCACCACCCCGTCAAGTGGATTGGCCCTTATGGATTCTTCCACATCCATGCTGGCAAGGTTACGGTATAGCATAGCGGTAGGCTTAATAAGTGTTTCACCCAAAGACATTACAGGAAATTCAACTGGGAAACCGCCAGCTTCCAGGATACCACGTTTAACCGATTCAGCCAGTTCCCGGAAATGTGCATTGCATGGCGTTAGTTCGCTCCACGTATTGCAGATACCTATTACAGGTTTGTTATTAAACTCATAGTCAGGTATGCCCTGGTTTTTCATCCAGGCACGGTATATAAAACCAATTTTACCTTTGCGTCCAAACCATTCGCTGCTTCTGAGTTTTGTTTCTTTTCTCATAATTTATAAAGGCTGACAAACAATTACTAAATGAATCATGATCAAAAGTATAAATACAGATTGATAGATTTTTTATTATTTAAACTTAAGGAATTGTAATCACAAATTGCACTAAACAGATTATTCCTATTTTGATGTGGCTCTTCAGAGTCACCCACAATTGCGAATCATGAACAGATTCTTCGAACTCTACGAATAATTATCTTTCCTGCGGTGTGTGACACTATACTTCTCGTTTCTTATGTAAGGCGAGGAAGCGAATCCCACATTTATAATTTTTGTACCCTGTTCGAGGATTCATAAAATGGCTATGTTCTTTTTTGTAATTTGTTATCTTGCAACCAACATTTGTTTTTTAATACTAAAAAAAATCTTATGGCACTTTGGATCATTCTTGGCATAATTGTCCTGCTCATTATCTGGATAATAGGTATGTATAATGGCTTGGTAAAAGCGAAAATTAAAGTAGATAACAGCTGGAGCGATATCCGTGTATTCTTGAAAAAAAGATTCGATCTTATACCTAACCTTGTCAATACGGTAAAAGGATATGCTGCTCATGAGAGCCAGACCTTTGAAAAAGTAACTCAGGCCCGGAATGCCGCAGTAGCTGTACCTGCAGGTGATGTACAAGGTGCAGCACAAGCTAACCAGGCATTAGGTGGAGCGCTTAGAGGTTTACTTGCGATTGCTGAAAATTATCCTGAACTAAAAGCAAATCAAAATTTTCTCGAACTGCAAAACGCCCTTCAATCTATTGAAGGCGACCTGGGAAATGCTCGTCGTTATTATAATGCTACCGTAAGAGATTATAATACTTCCATAAAGCAATTCCCGGGAGTGCTGGTTGCCAACTTCACAGGCTTTAAGGCAAGAGAATTTTATGAACTTGAAGACCAGGCTGAAGCACAAAATATAGAGGTAAAGTTTTAATTCATTTTAAATGAAGAAACTTTTTTCAATTATTCTTTTTTCAATTTTTATTCTTGCCAAAGCAAACGCCCAGGAATATTTTACCATCAGCCATTATACTGTTGATGTAAAGGTTAATAAAGATGCATCACTTGATATTGCGGAAAAAATAAGTGTTCATTTTACTGAACCCCGTCATGGGATCGTCAGGAAAATCCCTTTTAAATACAAAATACAATCCTTGCCGGCAGGTGTGCAAAAAGCAGAACTCCCTATGAAATCCGGAGGCTATAACCAAACTATAATTGAAGGTATTAATGTGGAAGGATGGGATTATGATGTAAGTAATGAAGGAGATTATAAATCAATAAAAATTGGTTCAGCAAAAAAAAGTATTGAAGGCGACCAGGACTATATAATTACCTATCGTGTATTAAATACCATTAATTTTTTTAAAGATCATTCAGAATTTTATTTTAATGTAATAGGTCTTGAATGGGCTACCACGATAGCTTCTGCAAATTTTACGATTGAATTGCCTGAAGCGCTTCCTGGTACACCAAATTATTTTGTTGTGACGGGTTCATCTGGTTCAAGAGAAAATAAAACAGTAACAAAATGGGAAGGGAATAAAAATTTTTCAGGCAATATTACTCAACAACTAAATCCTAATGAGGGATTAACAGTTGGCATCAGCTTTCCGAATGGTTACTTAACCAAACCCGATTATCGCTTTCTTGGAATTTATTGGTTAGTGTTACCTTTTATTGTTTGCGTGGGAATGTTTTATACATGGAAAAAATGGGGCAAAGATGATGAAGTGATTCTACAGACTGAATTTTATCCCCCTGAAAATATAAGCCCTGGAATTTCAGGATATATTATTGATGGCAAACTCGACCGCAGAGATCTTACAGCATTAGTTCCTTATTGGGGTGCAGGCAGTTACTTACAAATAAATGAGACTGAAACAAAGCATTTGATGGGCCTTGTAAAAACTAAAGAATATGAGTTTGTAAAATTGAAAGACCTTTCTTCAACTGCACTTACATTCGAAAGAACTTTCTTTAATGGGATTTTTAAATCGGGTGACAAAGTTCAACTAAAAAATCTCAAAGATGTGCTCTATACTTCAATGAATACAGCTAAGGGCGAACTGAAAGCAGAGATTGACCGTAATGATTACTATGTAAAATACTCAAGGGGGATGGCAGGATTTTTTTCATTGATTGGTTTTGTGGCTTTAATATTTGGCATCATAAAACTGGTAAGCTACTGGTACGAAAATAAGTGGATGGGAATTGCATTGATAGCAAGCGGTGTTATCATTTTAGTATTTGGTTTCTTAATGTCCAAAAAAACACCAAAAGGAACTGTGCTTTATCAAAAATTATTAGGGTTTAAAGAATTTATTAAATCAGTTGAAAAAGATCGCCTGCAGGAATTTTTAAAGCAGGATGAAAATTACTTTGATAAGATATTACCATATGCGATAGTATTTGGCGTAGCTGATAAATGGAAGGATAAACTAAAAGGTCTTGATGTGAAGCCACCTTCGTGGTACCATGGCAGTTATGCAGGAAGTAATTTTAATACATTGATGTTTATGAATAGCCTTGATAATTCTATGAAAGCTATGACAAACACATTTTACAGTTCACCAAATCGTAGTGGAAGCAGTGGGGGTAGTTTTAGTGGAGGTGGCTCTTCGGGTGGCGGATTCGGAGGGGGAGGGGGAAGCAGTTGGTAAAGTTTTGCTATTCAATCATAATTTTATTCGTAGATGCCACTTTCGAAAGTTCTTTGGGCCATGAAAAAATAAACGTTTCTTGTGCTCAAAAAATATCCTGCAACGCCACGAGTTACGGAACGGCTTAGTGCAATAAAGGCCAAGATTGGATTGCTTAAAAAAAATATATCCGATTATTGATGAGAATATACCAATAATCCAGGAAGTACTAAAACGAGTAAAGTTTAGTTGATCATAATAATTCTTAATGTAAACGAATAAATCACTAGAAAATGTTTGGAAAATTAACCAGAAGTGAAATCGAAAAAGTTCTTGCGAGCGAGATCGTTGGCAGAATTGGCTGTCATGGTAATAACAGGACTTAATAGTTCCCATCAGCTATGCATATGATGGAGAATGCATTTTTGCTCATACCGAAGAAGGATTGAAAATTAATATTATGCGATCGAGCCCTGATGTATGTTTTGAAGTAGATGCTTTGGAAAATATGGGTAACTGGAAATCAGTAATAGCCTGGGGTACATTTGAAGAGATAGATAACGACTATAACCGAAACCTGGCAATCCAGAAATTAAGCAAAAGAAAATTTCCGGCAATTGTTAGTAAGACGGTTCAATTCTCTCCCCAATGGCCCTTTCTGCCTAATAACCTTCAAGATATAAAAGGAATTTTTTTCAGGATCCGCCTGTATGAAAAATCAGGGCATTACGAAAAAAGCGATGTGCAGACTTTGAATATTTTATGAGGGTGATTCCATGCTAATCTCCTACTCAACAGTATAACGTACGCAACTACAATGGTGATTGTGAGACTTAATTTAGTTAGCCATCAATGAGAGTTTTTTATCATCAGCCTGCTCCACGAGTGGCCGTTGGCCTTACACCACCACTTCCTTAAGAATGCCTGTCGCAGCCGACAATTCAAAGGGCAGTGATTTTAGCAGATAGCAATTGTCACTCGCCCAAATATGGGCCTTTAATTTTTTTTGTAAGATAATTGATGTTTGAAAATTTTACTTCACATTTATTGCCTGTGGGTGATTGTGCTAAAAATCCAATTTTAAAGTCTTTTGTATTGTTAAATTGAAGATGTCGTACCAAGAACCATTTTTTATTGTCCACAGAGTAGTAAAGGGTAATTACATTGTCTGCTTTCGCTATTTTATAAAACACCTTGTTGCTTTTTATTTCAACAGAATTACAATCATCTGAAATATCTTTTGTAACAACGTATCGCTCCGTCTAAGTACGTATTGTCAGCGAACATAAACAAAGATAGATTTGCTGTTCAATAAAATCCCATGCAACTACAACCCGATACCCGCCAGCAAATGTTTGCAATGA
>DASYOM010000169.1:0-19781 GCA_036007765.1 Chitinophagaceae bacterium
CTAGAGCCTCAACAGTGGGATCATTTACTATCTCACCGTTTTCTACTATACCATCATGCCCAAAAGAAGAATAAGGATCAAGAGCAACATCGGTCATAACAATCATTTCAGGAATTGCATCTTTAATTGCTTTGATGCTTCGTTGCATTAAGCCTTCAGGATTCCATGCTTCTTTACCTGTGTTATCTTTTAATTCATCTGGGGCCTTGATAAATAACAAAATACCTTTAATTCCCAAACTCCATAATTCTTTTACTTCTTTTAATGTTCCATCTATTGAACGACGGTAATAACCCGGCATAGAAGGTATTTCAAAAGCTACATTTTCACCTTCATCAATAAATAGCGGAGCAATAAAATCATTGGATGTTAGTCTAGTTTCTGCAACCAAACTCCTTATTGAAGGTGACTGACGGAGGATTCTGTTTCTTCTTTGTAAATACATAATTATAACCTATTGAGGAAATGATCATCGTTTCTGCTATAATGATGTATAGCAAACACGTATAACTCTTCTCCGGATATTTCGTAAATAATTTTTAAAAGGAAAACCGTTAGGGTAAGAGCACGGATTGTTTTTTCTTCTCCAACGAAGGAGTAATAAGTAGGATGATGTTTTAATTTTTTATAAAAGATATCTAATTCAACAAGAAAGCGATCCCCCAACCCGGGTTTTTCCTTTTCATAATAACAGTAAGCTTCACTTATATCAGTTTCTGATTCGATAGAAATAATAATTTTATACTCCATTTTTATAATTTCTACGAACTTTTTCACGTACTTCTTCTGTGGAAGAACCGACTTTGTTATTATCATAAAAAGCTTTTCTGCGATCATTAAAAAAATCTAATTCTTGTTTAGAATATTCATGATCTGCATCATTATATTCTGTAGCTAATGCTATTAATAACCCCGTGAGCTTTTCATCTGCTTCTTCTATAATATGCAAGAGGCCTTGTTTTTTTTCCGCTAAACTCATGATGATTGTTTTTGCAAATTTACTAATCTTCAAGCTTTCCAAAGTTCTGTTTTAATCGCTTATGAAAGTTTTATAATCAACCAATGCCCATTCTACGGGATGAAGACAAGCCTGCAAAACTTTATCCTCATCGCTCCCGGGTTCCGGCTGATAATTATACTCAAACCTTACCGTGGGGGGCAGGCTCATTAAAATACTCTCTGTCCTGCCATTTGTTTTTAGACCGAATAAAGTTCCCCTGTCATGAACCAAATTAAACTCAACATAGCGCCCTCTTCTTATTTCCTGCCAACGTTTTTGTTCTTCATTGAAATTTATATTCTTTCTTTTTTCTACAATAGGAATATAAGATGTAATGAATGCTTCGCCAGATTTTTTTCCAAAGTTCATCCAAAAGTTTACATCATGATTATTATCAGGCCTTTGGTAATCATAAAAGATTCCACCAATACCGCGGCGTTCTTCATTCCTGTGCCAGTTGACAAAATAATTGTCACAATTTTTTTTAAATTTTGGATAGAAAGAGGAATCAAATTCATCACAAACATCTTTATAAACCTGGTGAAAATACTTCGCATCTTCTTCGAATAAATAATACGGAGTAAGATCAGTTCCCCCACCAAACCACTGGTCTGTTATTTCTTCATTTTCATTGTACAACTCAAACATGCGGTAATTACAATGGACTGTTGGAACAAAAGGGTTTACTGGATGCATAACTATGCTTATGCCGCAGGCGAACCATTTGCACCCGTCAATCTTTAATTGTGTTCTTAAAGCTTCTGTTACCTCACCGAAAACTATCGAAGTATTTACGCCCCCTTTTTCAAAAACATTTCCGTTAGATATAACTCTTGTTTTGCCACCGCCGCCTTCCTCTCTTTTCCATTTATCTTCAATAAATTTTGCTTTCCCATCAGTTTCTTCTAATGCATTACAGATGTCATTCTGTAGCTCCTCAATAAATAATATCCAATCTTCCTTGAGAGTCATCGTAAATTTTTCTATCGCTTTAAAAGTTGAATGTTCTCCTCCTCTGGAGGGGTTAGGGGAGGCCATACTCCTTAACCGCCTCCACAAAAGCCTTTGCATTTTCAACAGGAACATTAGGAGTAATGCCATGACCAAGGTTAGCAATGTAACCTTGCACACCAAAATCATCGATCATTTTTTTTACTTCTTTTTTAATCACCGGAATGGGCGCCAATAATTTTGCAGGATCAAAATTACCCTGCAGTGTTATTTTATTGCCCGTTAATTCTCTTGCATATTGTGGGGTGATACACCAATCAAGCCCTAGTCCTGCGGCGCTGCTTTCACTAAGATCTTTTAATGCATACCAACTTCCTTTGGGAAATAAAATCAAAGGCGCAATATCTTTCAAAGCATCAGCAATTTGAATTAAATAAGGCTGTGCTATAAGTTTAAAATCCGAAGGGCTTAATACGCCGCTCCAGCTATCAAAAACCTGTAACACATCAGCTCCGGCTGTAGCCTGCGCTTTTAAATATCTTATAGTTATGTGTGTAATTTTTTGTAATAAACTATGAGCCATTTCTGGCTCAGTAAAACAAAACTGTTTTGCTTTATCCCATGTTTTACTTCCTTTGCCTTCAATCATATAACATAAAATGGTGAAGGGTGCTCCTGCAAAACCAATTAAGGGCACCCGTCCGTTTAATTCCTGCTTTGTAAGAGATAGCGCGCTTGTTACATAACTTAACTTTTCTTCAACGCTATCTGTAATTAATGCATCTATATCTTTTTGTGTTGTAATTACATTCGGCAATGAAGGCCCCTTGCCTTCCTCCATCAAAACTTCCATTCCCATTGCCTGCGGGATAACAAGGATATCGGAAAAAATAATTGCTGCGTCTACGCCTACCTGTTCTACCGGCTGTAAAGTAATTTCTGTTGCGAGCTCGGGTGTCTGCACACGAGTAAAAAAATCATACTTTTCTCTCAACTTAATATAATCGGGTAAATACCTGCCTGCCTGCCGCATCATCCATACCGGTGGACGTTCAACTCTTTCACGTCTTAAGGCTTTTAATAATAAATCGTTCTTTAGCTCTTGCATTTAAGAAATTTGGGGTTTACTGAAATAATTAATTGCCTGGCAAACCAAATTTTTTTTCCCGGGCATATTAGCAGTAATAGCATGTTGTTCTGAAAAAGGCTTCAAGGCATTAGCTGTCGTATTTCCAATTGCGAAAACCTGCGTATTGGGCTGTATGGAATTTTTTGAGAAAAAACTTTGTACCGCACTTGGGCTAAAAAATAATATGCCATCATATTTTTTTGTAATTACCTGCGGCGTTTGCTTAGTTTTATAAACAACCAATTCCTCAATCTCTACATTGTTGTCTTTTAGCGTTACGGGTAACTCATCCCTTCTTTGATCACCACAAAAAAAATATACTTTTTTTATTGCTGTATGGCTGATAATATTTTCAGCGAGGTGTAAAGCATTATCTCCCGTGCCTGCTATACTTTCTTCCCCAAAAATATTCTTTACTAACTTTTTTGTTGTATTACCAATGCAAAAAATCTTCCATGAAGAGTTCGAAGGAATAAATTTTCGTACAGCTTGCACAGCATTCATACTGGTAAAAACAGCATTTATATTTTCATGGGAAAGTCTTTCAATTTTTTTTGCGATAGCACTATCAATAATTTCTTCTTCTGTATTTATAAATGAAATTTCATCAATAATAATATCATGCATAGCAGCTTCCTCTACTAATGCCTTCCCAACCAGCCGGGTACTTAATATATTTACTTTACTTTTTTGCATTTTTTATTTCAGCAATTATTTTTTGCACTTCTCCGTTTTGTAATAATTCATTCCCTGCATTAAATCCAAGCTCACCTGCATCTTTATCAACACTTTCTTTTTCTATTTCAATTATTTGCCTTCCATCAGTGCTGCAAATATTTCCTTTAAATATTATTTTATTGTCCTTCAGTTCAGCAAGCCCACTAATTGGCGTGGAGCATCCACCGGACAAAGCCCTCAAAAAGTCCTTTTCAATTTTTGTACATAGAGCAGTATTACCATCATTCAAAACATTGCAGACATTATAGACTTCATCATCATCTACCCTGCAAACAATTATTATAGCCCCCTGTGCGGGAGAAGGCAACATCCAATCAAGATCAACAGAAGTTTCAGGACGAAGATCAATTCTCTCAAGTCCGGCTGCTGCAAAGATGGCACCGTTCCAGTTATGCTTATCTAATTTTCGCAACCTTGTGTTAACATTCCCTCTTAAGTTTTCTATAGTGTGATTCGGATACTGGTGTAGCCATTGTGCCATACGGCGAATGCTGCTTGTGGCAATTGTGGCAATGCCATTTTTATCTTGTAAAAATGAACGATCATTTTTATAAACTAAAATATCTTTATAAGAAGCTCTTTCTAAAACGGCAGCCTGTTTAATGCCTTCAGCCATTTTTGTAGGAACATCTTTCATAGAGTGAACTGCAATATCTATGCGATGATTCAACAGGGCGACATCAAGTGTTTTTGTAAAAATCCCCTGAACACCTAATTCGTATAATGGTGTAAGGGTATCAACATCGCCCTCACTTTTTATGTAAACAAGTTCTGATGCAACATTATTTTTCTGAAGTAGATTTTGCACATGCCTGGCTTGCCATACAGCCAATTGACTTTCCCGGGTTCCTATCTTGATTACCTCTTTCAATTCATGTGAAGGTAACTGCTTAAAGCACTAATATACTGGCAACCCTTATTATTCTGATTGTGTAATTGTTTGGCAAGTGAAGATACTGTCTTATGAATTTTTTCTTCACTGTACTCATCTTTAAGATGGCTTTCATTCAATTTTTGTAGCTGCGCTTTTATTTTACGCAAAAGAGGACTATTGGAATGCCTGCGATACCAATCCATTGTATCCTGCATAGTTAATTCAATAATTGCTAAAGCCTCAGGAATTTCAGCTTGCCTTAATGAAATTGTTTTATCAAGAATCAGAGAGATTTCATCAACGTTTAATAATTCAACTCCTTTTAAATTTTTCACGGCAGGATCCACGTTTTGAGGAACAGAGAGATCGAGCAACAACCGGGGTTTTTGACTGGTAAAAAATGCCGGATGAACAGTATAATTCTCCGCTGTTGAACTTACAATAATGATATCTGCATCGTTAGCAGCTTCTGCTAAATTTTTATAATGGATAAACGTCGCATTACAATTCTGTGCAAGTTCCAAAGCTTTTTTATCTGTACGATTAGTAAAAAACAATAGAGCCTCTGGCAAATAATTTTGAAGATTTTTTCCAATGTGATGCCCGAACTTTCCGGTACCGACCAGGAGAATTTTTTTTCCAGCAGAGTCTGCAATTTTTTCTTTTATTATTTCAATCGCCGCATAAGAAACTGACACTGTACCGGAGCTGAGCCTCGTTTTTGTTTTGATTTCCTTTGATGAACGTAGTGCATAATTGATAAGCCGCTCCATAAAGTTATTCATGCAATCATTCTCCCTGGAAATCTTAGCCGCCTGTTTTAATTGAGATAATATTTCATAATCGCCAATTATTTGTGAATCCAGGCCTGCAGCTACTTTAAATAAATGCTCAATAGCAGGCGAGCCCTGGAATATATATCCATGCTCAATAAAATCATGCATATTGCCATGTGTATGAATGCAAAGCATTTCAATAAGCTCATGTGGATGATCGCATATCCCATAAATTTCTGTGCGGTTACAAGTAGAAAGGACCATGCAAGACGGAAATTTTTTAGCAATGGCTTGCTGTAATAATAAAAGTGTCTGCTCTGGTAAAAGAGAAAATTTCCCCCGTATGCTAATATCGCTCTTACGGTAATTGATACCCGCGATGCAGAAATTATTTAAGAAATTATGCGTGGATTCTATTGTTAACATCAGTAGCTGCAAAAATATTTTGAGGAACTTCCTGAAAAGTCATGATAAAGTCATAAGACGAGAAAGAAGCATTGTTTATAGCAATTGGAAAATTCAAAGATAAACACTTTCTTGTTTATTTTTTTTCCAGAACATACATTTGCAAAAATTATAAAGAAATAATGAATAATGCTTTAAGGAAGGGAGTTTTGTTGATGAATCTTGGCTCTCCAGACTCAACTGATGTAGCTGACGTAAAAAAATATCTTGATCAATTTTTAATGGATGAAAGAGTTATTGATAAATCCTGGCTATTTCGGGCTTTATTGGTAAAAGGAATCATTGTTCCTTTCAGGGCTCCGAAATCTGCGGAGGCATACAAAACTATTTGGACAAAAGAAGGTTCGCCACTGGTTGTCTTCACACGACAGCTACAAGCAGCTTTGCAAAATAAAATTGAAGAACCTGTAGAGATAGCAATGCGATATGGCAATCCTTCGCCCGAAGCAGCGTTCGAAGAATTATTAAAGCGTGAGCCGGGCCTTGAGGAAGTAATTGCCTTACCGCTTTACCCTCATTATGCAATGTCGAGCTATGAAACTGCTGTTGAGTACACAAAGGAAATTTATTTGAAGAAAAAATATCCGTTCAAATTAAATTTTGTTGATCCCTTTTATAATGAACCTCACTATATTGATGCGCTTACAGAAGTATTCAGGCCATATATTCAAAGTGAATATAACCATTTACTTTTCAGCTATCACGGAATTCCCGGGCGCCATATTCACAAAAGTGATATTACCGGAAGCCATTGCCTACAGGTAGAAAATTGCTGTGAAGTCGCCTCGCCTGCCCATGCCCATTGTTACCGGCACCAGGTTTTTACGACTACAAGATTAGTTACTGAAAGATTAAATATTCCAAAAGAAAAATACAGTGTTTCCTTCCAATCGCGTTTAGGAAAAGGTTGGCTAACTCCATTTACTGATATCCGGCTGGCTGAAATGCCGGCTGAAGGAATTAAAAAATTATTGATTGTTTGCCCCGCATTTGTAAGTGATTGCCTTGAAACACTGGAAGAGATAAAAATACGGGGCAAAGAAATATTTATGGAAGCAGGAGGTGAATCCTTTGAAATGATTCCTTGTCTTAATACGAACTCCCTTTGGGTGGAGGCGATCGAAGGCTATGTTTCTGATCATAAGAATTAATTATTCTTTACTACATAAAGGGTATGCATTTGTATGTTTTCAAATCTTCAATTTATTTTTAGAATAACTTCATTAAATGTATTTCTACATTAAAGCGTTGCACATCATTTTTGTAGTAACATGGTTCAGTGGTCTGTTTTATATCGTAAGACTTTTTGTATATAGTGCAGAAGCGAATACTAAAACAGAGCCTGAAAGGAGTATCCTTTTAAAGCAATTCAATATCATGCAAAAGCGCCTTTGGTATGGAATTACATGGCCTTCTGCCATCCTTACTTTGATCTTTGGAATTTGGATTGGAATATTGTATGGCAGTTTACCAACCTGGCTTTTAGTAAAACTATTTTTTGTGCTTGGACTTTTTATATACCATTTAAGCCTTCATTCTATTTTTCTTCAGCAACAAAAACAGAATTTTCGATGGCCTTCCCATAAATTAAGGGTTTGGAATGAAGTAGCGACTATTTTCTTAATCGCAATAGTAATGCTTGCAGTGGTGAAACAATTACTTAGCGTTGTTTGGGGAATCTCTGTACTTATTGCCTTCTCAATTGTGCTCATGATTGCAATTAAGATCTACAAAAAAATTCGAAAAATTAATTGATAATTTAGTATGATTTTGCAGCTATTAATGGAAAAGCAGTTCGCAGGGCTTGAGGCCGGTATGCTTTTTAAAAGCAGTAGAAAAATGTGATATGGAAGAATAACCAAGGAGAGCCGAAACATCAGTCACGCTTAATTCCTTTTCATACAACAGGTACTTAGCATGCTCCATGCGCTGGCTTTGAAAAAAATCGAAAATGGTAGTACCATACATTTCTTTAAACCCTTTCTTTAAATAGCATTCATTAATAGCGGCTTTCCTGCTGAGCTCTCTTATTGTTAACGGCTCACTTATGTGTTGTAAAAGGATCTTCCGCGCCAGGGCGATTTTCTCACGGTCTGCTTCGTTGGCTAAAAATTTGCAAGTGAAGGAATCTTCGCTGTCCCCTGCCATACATTCCATGCTGTATAATAACAACATCTGCGTTTGGGCATTTATAAAAATATTTTCAAGACTGTCAGCATAAGAATGGTTTAATAATGCGTCAAGGACTGATCTCGTTCTGCTGCAAAGAGGTAAAGCTTTAGTAAATGAAGATGTGTGCCTAAAGTGTAAAATGTCTTCTGAAAATGTTGTTGTTTTAATACCGTTTAAGAATTGGGCAAGATGATCAGAATTGAAACGAAAGCTCGCTACATCCATAGTATCTATTAGCTCTTCGCAATTATGAGATTGCGAATGTTTGCAAAAGCTGCACTCAGTATCCTTTTGTTTACAATACCTGTTACCCGATATGCAGAAGACAAGTTCCAGGTTAGATTCTTTATTTTCTTCGTTTTTATAATTATATGCCAACATACCTGTATCCTCAAAAACCATCTGCGGAGGCTTTCGATACCTTTTTATCACATATTGAACGGTGCCTGGAATCATTTGAGATTTCTGCTGCACCAGCTCCATGTCTTCCTGCATCACAGGATGATTCAATGCTACAGATAAGATATTTTGTGAAAACTCCATTTTAAAATATTTGCAAAGATAAGGCGAACGGTTTAATCGTTGTAATCATAAAATTATAAAATTGTAAGAAGCGAATCACTTCAAAGCATTTGAAATGCTATGAATTAATTGGATCAAATAAATTTATATCGCGGAGGAGTGATTTTTATTAGAGGATTCGGCAGACTTTCGGCATTAATTGATAAATGGAAATTTTATAGAAAGGATTGTAAGAAGTAATTGCATTAGCCCCGGATCATCGGATCAGGGTAAAATTTTCTTTTTTGCACAGCCTGTAATACAAAGCATCAGGAGGCCTATAATAATGGAATATTTCATTTGTACCATTTACTTTTCACCTGGAAATATTTTTAATTCATGAATTAAAAATCACGCACCCATCCCCATAACTCAAAAACCTAAATTCATTTTCCAAAGCATACTCATATATTTTCCTCCAGTCTTTTCCTGCCATTGCTGCAACCAATAATAACAAAGTTGATTTCGGCTGATGAAAATTAGTGATCAATGCTTTCGTAAGTTTGAATTGATAGCCTGGAGCAATTATTATTTGTGTTTGAGTTAAAAGCTTTTTTATTTTTTTATTTTGCAGGAACTTTAATAACGAAGTAAGCGCTTTTTCCGGGCTGCAATCAACTTTTAACATGTCTTCCCCATAAACTTCCCATTGCTTTATTGCAAGTTCCTCCATTGGTTGATCGGGATAAAGTATTGATTTAACTCCCATCCAAAAAAGGCTTTCAATTGTTCTTACGGATGTGGTTCCTACGCAAATGATTTCATTCTTAAGATGCTTTAGTAACAGTTCTACAAAATCAGTTGAGACCTCCATCCATTCAGCGTGCATTTCGTGATCTTCCATAGTGGCGGATTTTACGGGCCTAAAAGTTCCTGCCCCCACATGAAGTGTTGTAAAAGCTGTGTTGATATTTTTTTCTTTTAAAGAATAAAATATATGAGGAGTGAAATGTAAACCTGCAGTAGGTGCGGCTACCGAGCCTTCGTATTTCGAATAAATTGTTTGGTATCTTCCTGTATCTGCCTCTTCAGCTTTTCGTTTTATGTATGGCGGTAAGGGTGTATCACCAGCACTTTCCATTATTTCTGCAAATGGATGTTGACCGGGACTCCATGCTAATTCCACGACATATGCATCTTTTAATTTTTCTACAACCGATGCTTTCAGTTGTATTTCTTCGCCATCAATAACAACGGTTTTTACAAGAAACTTTTCTTTCCATTTGCTTGCGCCGCCAATCATGCACTTCCATTTTATTTTTTTCTTTTTCTGAAATATAACAGCATAGTCTTTTACATCTTCATAAGGTTCCAGGCAAAAGATTTCTATAACTCCACCAGAAAGTTTTTGAAAAAGAATTCTTGCTTTAATTACTTTGGTATCATTAAAAACCAACAATGATTTTTCCGGTAGGTACTCAGAAATATTTTTATAACGGTTTTCGGAAATTTCATTATTGTGAAAAATTAGAAGCTTTGATTCGTCTCTTTTTTCTAAAGGGTAGCTGGCAATTTTTTCGTCCGGAAGTACGTAATTGTAATCTTCTATTGAAAGATATTTCGGATGTATAAGATGGCCTGGCAAAGTAAAAATTACACTTTATTCATTTTTATCTCCTCAACAATGCCAGGGTCAAGCAATGTTGATGTATCACCAAGATTCTCCACCTCTCCTTCAGCAATTTTTCTAAGAATTCGGCGCATAATTTTTCCACTTCTTGTTTTTGGCAATCCGTTTACAAATTGAATTTTATCTGGTTTAGCAATTGGCCCTATTACTCTTGATACTGTTTCAAGAATATCATTCTTTGCACGGTCGTCTTCGTGCGTATTTTTTTCAGTGATAACAAAAGCATAAATGCCTTGTCCCTTAATATTGTGCGGATAGCCAACCACAGCACTTTCTATCACATTTGTATGCATGTTAATTGCATTCTCCACCTCTGCAGTACCAATACGATGGCCGCTTACATTCAACACATCATCCACACGGCCGGTGATCCGGTAATTCCCGTCTTTATCTTTTAAGGCGCCATCGCCGGTGAAATATAGATTTTCATAAGTAGCAAAATAATTAGTCCGGCATCTTTCATGATCACCCCATGTAGTCCGCAGTATGCCAGGCCACGGCGCTTTAATGCACAAATTGCCTTTAAGTAAACCATGCTCATCGGGTTCGGTTATTTCCTTACCACGATCATCTACCAGTACCGGTTGTACGCCGGGCATTGGCAGTGTTGCCCAACCCGGTTTTGCAGGAGTTACACCCGCAATATTTGAAATTAAAACCCCACTTGTTTCTGTTTGCCACCACGTATCAACGACCGGGCATTTCTTTTTTCCAATATGTTCATCATACCAATGCCATGCTTCTTCATTTATAGGTTCACCCACTGTACCCAAAACTTTTAATGACGACATATCTTTTCCTTTCAATGGATCTAAACCATAACTCATCAAACTTCTTATGGCAGTGGGTGCAGTATAGAGAATGTTTACTTTGTATTTATCAACTATATCCCAGAATCTTCCTGCGTCAGGAAAAGTTGGAATTCCTTCAAACATTACACTTGTGGCACCTGCAGCTAGCGGACCGTACACAATATAACTATGTCCTGTAATCCAACCGATGTCTGCGGTGCAAAAATGTATCTCGCCCGGTTGATATTGAAACACATTTACAAAAGTGTATGTTGTCCAAACCATATAGCCGGCGCAGGTATGCACAACTCCCTTTGGCTTACCCGTTGACCCTGAAGTGTATAAAATAAAGAGAGGGTCTTCTGCATCCATTTCTGTTGCAGGCATACTTATTATATTATCCTTCTCTACTTGTGTTTCAGCATGTTCCATTTCATCTTCCCACCATACATCTCGTCCTTTTATCATTGAAACAGGTGTTCTTGTTCTTGTGTAAACAATTACCCTTTTTACGGTTTTATTGCCAATCAATGCATCATCAATAATACTTTTCAGAGGAATGTCTTTGCCGCCACGATAAGCGCCGTCACAGGTTACAATAAATTCTGCCTTTGCATCTTCCAGACGGTCTGCAATACTTTGCGCAGAAAATCCTCCGAAAATCACGCTATGAATAGCGCCAATTCTTGCACAGCCTAATACTGCATAAGCCAGTTCAGGAACCATACCCATATAGATACAAACACGGTCGCCTTTTTTTACACCATTATTTAACAGCACTTGTGCAAACTGACAAACTCTTTTGTGTAATCTTGAATAGGTAACAATTCTTGTTCTTTCTTCAGGGTTATTCGGTTCCCAGATTATAGCAGGTTTCTCACCGAGTTTTTCGAGATGCCGGTCAATACAATTTTCAGTTATGTTCAACTTGCCACCTTTGAACCATTCAACTTTGGGTTCCTTAAAATTCCACTCAAGTACTTTATCCCATTTCTTTCTCCAGTAAAAATTGCCTGCGACATCACCCCAGAAGGATTCCGGGTTGTCAATACTTTTTTTATACTGCTCTTTATATTGTTCAGGAGATGTGATTTGAAAAGGATATTCCATATCGAAGTATTTTAATTATGCAATCGTTTATATTCTTATGAAAACGGGTAACAAAAATAAATCATTATATCACTTTATTATCGCATCATAAATTGCTTCCTGGATCTTTCCCCGGATATTCATTTTTAATAATTTTGAACTATTACCGCCATCAGAATTTACACGATTGCTTAGGAATACAAACACGATTTTTGATTTGGGATCAGCCCACGTACAGGTACCGGTGAAACCTGTATGGCCAAACGTTTGTGGCGAAACTGATTTAGCCGGATAAGGTTCTGCCCTGGTGGCATTATCTTTCTCCGGTTTATCGAACCCCAGCCCACGCCTGCTTACCGGGCTATTATATGCAGAAAATAATTTTATAGTTTTCTCTTCGAGATATTTTTTTCCATCGAAGGCTCCTCCATTAAGAAGCATTTGCATGATGGCTGCAATACCTTGTGCATCACTAAACAATCCCGCATGTCCTGCAACTCCTCCAAACATTGCCGCTCCCGGGTCGTGTACGTCCCCATGAATATGCTGCATGCGAAAAATCTTTTCATTCTCAGTAGGTGCGACTAAAACTGTATCAAATTTTTCACGCGGAAGAAAACCAGTTGATGTAAGGCCCATGGGTTCATAAAAATTTTGCGCGACATATTTTTCAAGTGGCAAGCCTGAAACTTGCTCAACAATTTTGCCCATAAAAATGAAATCATTATCACTATAAATATATTTATTCTGCGGAGTGAGCTTGCTTTTGAGTATACGCCTATACATTGTATCTCTCCAGTCATTACGCATATATAAATTTTCAGCAACTCGTATGCTAAAAGAATCATTTTTAGTCTTTGAATAGATTGAAGGAATGGGTGCGTTTTCACTGTTAATCGTTTCTTCATAAAAAGGAATCCATCCAACTAATCCGGCCTGGTGCAACAGGATATTTCTGATTTTTAGTTTTGCTTTATTGCTGCCTCTTACCCAGGGTAAATAATCGCCCAGGGTTTTATTAAGCTTGATTTTCCCTTCATCATATAGTTTCATTACCGATATGGTAGTGGCACAGATTTTCGTAACAGATGCCATATCGTAAATAGATTGCAATGCTACCGGGCCGGGCTTATTGTAATTATAAGTTCCATAAGCTTTTTCAAAAACTATTTTGCCATTCCTTGCTACTAATACAACGCAGCCGGGCATTGCCCCCGCAGCAATTCCATCATTGGCAATACTGTCTATTATTGAAAGCCTGGTTGCATCCAGCCCAACCTGCTCAGGAGTTGTTACAGCAAGCACATTATTTGAAGTAATAATTCCACTTCCATATTGATAGGCATCGCATACTGTTACCGGCAATTTTCCTTTAGCATTTATGTCCCCTTCTAGTAAATTAATCGCTGTTCTTTGTGTGATAGAATCATCTTCATAGCATGCAACAAGATTAGGTGCATTGCAGAAATTTTTAAGCGCATATGGATTTCCAAAATCAAAAATAATTGCATCCTTACTTTGCAAAACAGAATCAACGAGATCCAGGGCATACTTACTTATTCCAAAATTATTTGCAGGGTAACGTGCATAATTATGAATACCTATAACCACTGATTTGTAACGGTTTTTTATGAGCTCAACTGTTGATAAAATTCTGCCGGCATCTTCCAGGTAATCAAAATAAAAAGCGTCCGCATTGTAATCATCTTTCATTCGGTGAGAAAATGTGTTTTCACCGCTGATACCAATTCCCAGGTAGGCAATATTTTTTTCCAGGGTATCTGGTTTTTGAAGAGGAAAGAACTTAATATCTTTTTTACCCAAAACAGTAATTGCATTTTCTGCAACTGTTTGTTTCATTTCATAAATACCACCATTGAGATCTCTTACAAGGTTATCAGTATTTATCGGTTTTACTTTTGCCACTCCATATTGGTATTTATACAAAAGAACTTTTTTGCATTTCGCATAAATATCATCCCAGCTTAGCTTATTGTTTTGAATGGCTTCTTTAATTTTTACAATTGATGAAGGCACATCTGCCGGAAGGCAGAGCATATCATTACCAGCTATAAGAGATTGCGCAGCTATTTCACCACCGGGGAAATATTTGGCAACGCCCTGCATTCCCAGTGCATCAGTAAAAGTTAAGCCCTGGTAATTAAGCTTCTCACGCAATAACCCTGTTACATTGTTTTTTGATAAAGAAGTTGCTGTATTTGCAGTAGTATCAATGGCGGGGATATATAAATGTGCAATCATAACACTTCCTGCACCTGCAGCAAACATTTGTTCGAATGGGTATAACTCCAGTGAATCCAGTTGTTCCATACTTTTATTAATAACAGGAAGATCACGATGCGAATCCACTGAAACATCTCCATGTCCTGGGAAATGTTTGGCACATGCAAGCACACCTTCATCCTGCAATCCTTTCATGTAGGCTATACCGTTACGGGCAACTTTATATTTGTCTTCTCCGAAAGAGCGATCATTTATAACAGGATTATTCGGGTTATTATTTATGTCAACAACAGGCGCAAAATTTACCTGTATTCCCATACGTTTGCACTGCCTTGCCACAAGCTTACCATAATTATACATGATAGAAGGGTCCTGAACAGCGCCCAACATCATTTGGTGATTGAGCGGAATTATACTATCAACACGCATCCCTAATCCCCACTCGGCATCAATGCAAACCATCAATGGTGTCTTTGCAATTGACTGAAACCTGTTGATGAAATTTGCCTGCTTTACCGGGCCTCCCTGGAAAAGGACAATACCACCAATATTGTATTTTTCTATCGCCTCAGTAATTGCGGAATCATAAATGAATACACCATCTTTAGTGATCTCGCTTTCACGTAGTACCATTAATTGGGTTATTCTTTCGTCATCACTTAAAGTATTGAAAACACTATCGGCCCATTGTTGAGCAGATGGATTATTTTGAACTTGTGAAAAGGAAAAAAGCCGTACTGAAAAAAAGAAAAGCGTTATCAAAAATTTATTCATCAAAGAAAATTATAATTAAAAAGATTTCACAAGTTAAACATTATGCTATTTGTATACCCGGACTTATATTCTTGATTTAATTTTAAAGGTCAATAAAACTATCTTAAGATTTAATTTAAAATATTTGTGCATCCTAAACCTTAATAAACAGCCTATTTCTTACTTATTCTATAAATTTCTTAGCCATGGATAATCGTTAATTTTACCAATCTAAAAGGTAAAAACAGTGCCTGACATTATTACTTTATTGCCGGAAAATATTGCTAACCAGATAGCTGCGGGAGAAGTAATCCAGCGGCCAGCCAGCGCAGTAAAAGAATTACTCGAAAATGCTGTAGATGCCGATGCAACTGAAATAAAACTTTTTGTAAATGATGCGGGCAAAGCCCTAATACAAGTAATAGATAACGGCAAAGGAATGAGTGAAACTGATGCCAGGATGGCTTTTGAGCGGCATGCGACTTCCAAGATCAAAAGTATTGATGATCTTTTTCACATAAAAACAATGGGATTCAGGGGAGAAGCTCTCGCAAGTATCGCAGGTGTTGCGCAGGTTGAATTAAAAACAAAAAAGGCAGGCGAGTCTGTTGGAAGCTGTATCGAAATCGAAAACAGTATCGTTGTATCGCAGGAACCGGTTGCCACGAATGAGGGAACAAATATCTCAATGAAGAATTTGTTTTTTAATGTACCTGCACGACGGAATTTTTTAAAGAGTAATGCCTCTGAACTCAGGCACATTGTTGATGAATTTATTCGTGTTGCAATGTCTTTTCCCGGAATTTTTTTTTCACTCTCTTCCAATGGGCAAGAAATTTTTCATCTTGAAAAGGGATCATTGAAACAAAGAATCATTCAAATACTTGGCAATAATTATAACGCCAAACTTGTAAGCGTAAAGGAAGAAACTGATTACCTCACCATCTATGGTTTTGTTGGAAAGCCTGAAACCGCAAAGAAAACAAGAGGTGATCAATACTTTTTCGTGAACAACCGTTTTATTAAAAGTCCCTATCTCAATCATGCCGTTATGAATGCGTTCAGCGATATGATTGCGAAAGATAGTTTCCCTATGTATACTCTATTTATTGATCTTGATCCTTCAAGGCTTGACATAAATGTGCACCCAACCAAACAGGAAATTAAATTTGAAGATGAGAAGATCATTTATGCCTTTGTGCAATCCGCTGTAAAGCATGCGCTTGCTCAATACAGTGTTACACCTACATTAGATTTTGAATTGGATAATACCATTCAGCATACAGATGCTGTGAGCAAGCCCTTTACTTCGGAAAAACAATTTACTGCAACCGGCTCATCATTATATAAAACTTTTACTCAAAAAAACCAGGCACATTTTATCAATAGTAGGAGTGACCTGGAACAATGGGATACCTCTTCATTTACGCAGAAAACCAAAGAGATTCAAACTTCTTCACCAGCAGAAAATGGAGCCGAAGAAAAAATACAGGAAAATAATTTTCCATCTTTTTTAAAAGAAATCCATCAAACAAAAAAAAATAAAAAGCCTTCTTCAGATGAATTTGTACAAGTGCATAAAACTTTTATTATCGCCCAGAATGAAAATGGGTTTATTGCTATTCACCAGCAAAATGCTCACGAGCGTATTTTATATGAGCGATTTGTAAATGCTATGAAAGGCAAACCCCTTTCTATACAAAGAAGCCTCTTTCCCGTAACGCTGGAACTTACCCCGGCTGATTCTGTTTTACTTAATGAGCTGTTGCCCGATCTTTACTTACTGGGATACCAGGTTGAGCCTTTTGGCAATAATACCTTTGTAATACAAGGATCTCCTGCAGATGTAACTGACGGAAATGAAAAAGTTGCCCTTGAAAAAATGCTTGAACAGTACAAGCATTTCAGCATGGATGTAACATTTAATAAAAGAGAGAAATTACTACGATCCATGGCATGGCAGCAATCAGTAAAAGCCGGGACCTACCTTTCACGAGATGAAGTAAAAAACCTGGTGGAAGATTTATTTGCCTGCGAAATTTGTAATACTACACCTAACGGCAAACCTGTTTTCCTGGAATTTAAAAAAGAAGAACTGGAGAAAATGTTTGGGCGGTAGAGCAATGTACGATGTTGACAAACGATATTATTGTAAGAAGCTATTGACCATTGACTAAACTTCCCTCTCCTGCGCCCTAAGCCATCTTTCAGGAATTTTATTATCACTGGCGAATAGGTAATCATTGTAGCTGCAGGCAATCAGCTTTTTATTTGGCAATTGCATCCACCATCTCCCTGTTTTTTTGCTTTGAAGGAAAACAGTATCTATTTCGGCGAAGGCGGTGTGAAATTCGTTAAAGCTCTGCTTGTCCTGGAGTTTGGCTTCCTGTTTGCTGCGGCTTTTGCCATCGATAAAATACCATATCATTTGAGCGATCTGGAGAGCAGTGAGATTTTTTTCATCCAGTTCAGGATTATATCCATAAAAACCCACGGAAGAAAGTACCGGGCTTAAGCCTGCATAACGTAACAGGTTACACGCTTCTTCCCCTGTAAAGCCATTAGGACTACAGCTACTTGCAGGTGCGTCGCTATGTTTAATCGCAGCTATGTCAAAGCTTAGCATATGAGAATTTCTAAGTACAGGCTCCATTTCTTCCAGGTGCTCCTTTGCCGAGCCCACCCGATAACAATCGAAACGAAGCTTATCCATTGTTTCAAGCATATGAGGATGTACAAAATAACTTTGAAAGCCTATGTGATTGTAGTGCTTTACAACATTAGGTTCGCTGGTGAGCATTTCCAGTAAAAAGTTTTCACGCCTCTTTTGTGAATCACTTATTAGGTCAATTGTTGCGTCAACGACAGTTGCTTCTATAAAGAGGCTGAGATCTTTATAAGCATAATATTGCCCAAGCGTGTTATCATGAGAACCTCCAAGAAAAACTATTACCTTATTTAATTGTAAAATTTCTTTAATTACAATTTTTATAGCAGCATAGCTATCAGGAATGGAAGAGCCACATCTTATATTTCCGATATCTGCTATTAAAACATCATTATGCCAGTTGTGTAACTTGTACAACTGTGCCCGTACGGCATCAGCAGAGCTTACTTTGGAAATAATACCTCCACCCCGAAATTCACTTATTCCTACGACAACAATGTCAACATCCTTCAGTTCCGGAATTTCCTCCTCGTAAATTTTTATGAGCTTCCCAAACTGTTTATCATTATATCCGCTGTCGTTATTTAAAACAGCAATGTTTATAGGCAAAAGATACTCATGCAAATCATTCATCAATTTTTTTTGGCAAACCTAAAAGATTAAAAGCACAATTAAAATTTGGAAAACCAGAGGGCATCTTTTATAAAATTTAAATAAACCTTGTGGCTTATTTTTGCAGCATGGATAATTTGAAGCAGGTAATTGAAAATTCGAGGAAAGAAATAGAAAATTTTTCTTCAACCGATAACGACCAGGCAGAAGCATTTCGCATAAAATTTCTTAGCACAAAAGGCTTAATAAAATCTCTAATGCCAGAGATGAAAAATGTTCCTGCGGAAAGCAAGCGTGAAATAGGACAGGTTTTAAATGATCTGAAATTATTGGCAGAAAACAAATATGAAAAATTAAAAAGGAAGACTGAAGACGAACAACCGGCAACAGAAAGTTTATTAGATCTTACATTACCGGGCGATGCCTTACCTGTAGGAAGCAGGCACCCCATAAGTATTGTGAAGAATAGGATCATTTCAATTTTTCAGCGATTGGGTTTTGCAGTTGCAGAAGGGCCTGAAATTGAAGATGACTGGCACAACTTTACAGCCCTCAATTTACCGGAAGATCATCCTGCAAGAGATATGCAGGATACCTTTTATGTTTCACAAAATCCAGATTGGATGCTGCGTACCCACACGAGCAATGTGCAGATACGAGAAATGGAAAAAGGAGTTTTGCCAATAAGAATTATTTGCCCCGGGCAAGTCTATCGTAATGAAACTATTAGTGCAAGAGCGCATTGTTTTTTTCACCAGGTAGAAGGATTATATATTGCGGAAGAGGTATCATTTGCCGATCTCAAACAAACACTTTATTTCTTCGTACAGGAAATGTTTGGTAAAGAAATTAAAATCCGTTTCCGACCTTCCTATTTCCCTTTTACAGAGCCCAGCGCTGAGATGGATATCAGTTGTCTTATTTGTGGAGGCGTGGGCTGTAATGTATGTAAGCACACGGGCTGGGTTGAAATTCTTGGATGTGGAATGGTACATCCCAATGTGATGGAAAATTGCGGGATAGATAATAATAAATATTCTGGATTTGCATTTGGAATGGGCATTGAAAGAATAACTATGCTTAAATACCAGATCAAAGATTTGAGGCTTTTCAGTGAAAATGATTTGAGATTTTTGAAACAGTTTATAAGTGTTGTGTAATATATTTATGGATTTAGTATTTGTGCGCATCTTAATTGAAAGAAATTCATGCAATTAAAAAAAATCAGAAACCTTTTTTTTCTTTTCATAATTTTTTCTTGTTCTTCAATTAAGAATGAAAAAATAAAACCACTTTTTAAGAAAATTACTTTTACAACTGGATTATGT
>DASYOM010000170.1:0-21937 GCA_036007765.1 Chitinophagaceae bacterium
AAAATGTAATGTGCAAAGTTCTGTGCACACGACTAACACTTTTGCAGCCTTATCATTCCTGCAAAAAGCATCTGCGAGTTTTAGCCCATGAATTGCTGCATAACAACCCATAAAATTTATGGATGTTCTGAATATGGTTGATGGCAAATCCATTTCTTCAATAATCTGCAGATCGAGGCCGGGTGCACTCATTCCAGTACAGCTCACTGTAATTAAATGTGTGATTTCTTCTTTTGAAATTTTATTTTCAATGCACTTTTCTATTGCTCTTACAGAAAGTGGAGAAGCAGTTTTGTTGAACCATTTCATTCGAAGTTCAAGATCGGGAAATGGATCCAGGTTTTCAGTTGCCGGATAAAATTGCCACTCATCTGCATCAAGACTATAGTCGGGCACTATAGAATATCTAGTTTCTATAGCGCTTTGATGGTATAGAAATTTAAGCTTGCGTTTATCTACTTCACTCATTGCATATACCCGCTGCATGAAAGTAAGTATATCTTGCTGCTTGTGCCGGTAACCTGGCACTGACGTAGATATGGAAATAATTTTACTCAAAAAGGTGCAATATTAAAAGTGTTATAAAACCAAGGTTAGTGCATACAGATGCTAACAAATTCATGCGCATTGTGTTCTTAAAGTTAGCTTCTTTTTTATTTTTAAACACTTTCCTGAACCATACAAAGAAATATACGAGCACAGGAAGCATAAAGGTTTGCAAAATGAAAAATCGTGTCCACTCAAGGTTTAAAAAAAACTGTAACCCCAGCATGCAAAATGCGAACGCATAAATGATACCAGTAAAAATGAAAGTGCCTGTATAACCGAGTTTATAACTAATAGTTGTAACTCCATCTTTAATATCTTCTTCATGCTGGTATATCTGAGTAAGCGGGTAAAAACCTCCTATTAACAAACTTGATGCAAACATGGCAATAGCAGGAACGTGAATTGTATGCTCCTGGTTGCTTCCATGATATACTAAAAAAAAGGTAACAGCACCCTGGAAAACTATTACTGTAAGGTATCCAATTATAGGAAACTTTTTGAGGCGGATTTTTCTGTAGCTATATGCACGGGATGCAAGGATATACAAAAAAACTCCGATAGCAAATACCCCTGTTATTAAGGAACTCAGTGCTATAGCTACCACATCCATTATAACCGTAACATAAAATAGTTGTCGTGTTGGCTGCATGGGATTTTCCAGGCCACCAATTGGTGAAGTATCACTATCCATATAACTATTGTAGCCATTGCTCGCAGGATATACCAATAAATGAAGAATGATAAAAACCAAGATGGCGTCATACCAATTTATATCATTTACCTGGCTTAGTGCAAACCAATACACAGGCATTAGAAAAAATGAAAAATGAAAACGGAGGAGCTGAAGAGTAGAGTGTAACGTTGTATTCACTATTAAATATAATACAAATGCTAATTCAATTATGAATTCGACATTAAGGAAATTCAATTTTTAGTTTATTACTTATCAAAAATGATAAGGCTGAATTGGATCACTTATCTCCGGACATCCCAAGATTTTGCGGCCGGAATTAGATGAGAAAACAGGAGCAATTAAATTTTAAGAAAAGAAAAATCTTATACCAGCATCGTAACGGGATTTTCTAAAAACTTCTTCACCGTTTGCAGGAAAGACGCGCCTACGGCTCCATCAACACTGCGGTGGTCACAGCTAAGTGTACCTTTCATTACATTGGCAACCCCAAACCCGTCTCCTTTCTTTACAACAATTTCCCTTATTCGCCCTACAGCAAGTATAGCGCTATCTGGTGGATTTATAATTGCAGTAAAATCTTCAATATCCATCATTCCGAGATTAGAGATGGTAAAAGTGTTGCCACTAAATTCTTCAGGTTGTAATTTTTTATTTCTTGCTTTATCATAAAGCCCTTTTGCGTCTGAAGCGATTTGGGAGAGAGATTTTTGGTCTGCGAAACGAATTACAGGAACTATTAAACCTTCAGGCATTGCGACTGCAGAACCAATATGAATATGTTTATTCTGCCTGATAAAATCACCCATCCAACTGCTGTTTACAGCAGGATGCTGACGCAGCGCCATGGCACATGCTTTTATAATCATATCGTTAAAAGAAATTTTTACGGGACTTATTTCGTTTATGGCTTGTCGTGAGGCTATGGCATTGTCCATATTCATTTCCATCGTAAGATAAAAATGCGGAGCCTGGAATTTACTTTCACCTAACCTGCGTGCAATGGTTTTACGCATTTGCGTATTGGGAATATCCTCGTAACTTTCTTTACCCGCTTGCTCAAATGGCTGTACAGGTTTTGGCGCTTCTGCCTTTTTGCCTTCCTGTTTTGCAGGTGTGGCAGAAGGCACATAGGAGTCAACATCTTTCTTAACGATTCTTCCCCCATCACCACTTCCATGCACTTTGGAAATATCAATTCCTTTATCTGCCGCTAATTTTTTTGCTAAAGGGGATGCTTTCATTCTTCCTCCTTCTATAGCTGGTTGATCGTTTTCAGCGGAAGCTATACCATTGGAGGATGCCTTTGATTCACTTGATTTTTGTTCCTGTTTAGGTTCGTCATGCTTTTCTCCAAAAGCACCTTGCTGAGACGAATTGCTATCTGTATTTTTTTCTGCTTCTACAAATGCACTTACATCGGTGCCTTCCTTCCCTACAATAGCAATGATGCCATTCACTTTTGCCGCCTGCCCTGCTTCTACTCCAATGTATAAAAGTGTGCCTTCTTCATAACCCACCACTTCCATAGTGGCTTTATCAGTTTCTACTTCTGCTAGTACATCATCACTTTTTACTTTGTCACCTACATTTTTATTCCACTGAACAATTTTCCCTTCGGTCATTGTATCGCTAAGCAATGGCATTCTTATCACTTTTGCATCCATTGGCAGTTCTGCGAAAGGCTTTTTTGAAGGTTGTTTCACTTCAGGTTCAGCTTTTGCTTTTTGCCCATCTTCATTTTTTACAGGAGCAGCTCCCTTTTTATCAACTTTTTTTTCTTTCTTATCTTGTTTTTGTCCTTCGCCATCTAAAAGTGATTTATAATCTTCTCCTTCTTTACCGACAATAGCAATGATGTCATTTACTTTTGCAGCTTCGCCTGTTTTTACACCTATATACAAAAGCGTTCCTTCTTCATAACCCACTACCTCCATAGTTGCTTTATCAGTTTCAACTTCCGCAATCGTATCGTCACTCTTTATTTTATCCCCCACTGATTTATTCCATTGAATAATTTTTCCCTCGGTCATTGTATCACTTAAAAGAGGCATCCTTATCGCTTTCGCCATAATTTATTTCGGTTTTTTTGTAAAATTTGAGACGTGAAATTAATGTAAAATCGGCAAAAGAATTTCCAAGGACCACGGAATATGCCGGGCAATTAAAAAAATTAAATGAGTATTAATTATAGAATTCTCTTAATTAAACCTTTAGGTTGGTTTTTTGTACGATGCCGCCGTTATTTGAATCCCTTCTTTATAAGGTGTAGGTTTAAAATTAAAAGCCTGTTCAAATTTAGAAGAATCAAAAATATAATCTTCCTGATACTGATATAACATCTCTTTGAGCTCTTTCATAATTTTCATAAAAATTCCCAAAAAACTCACCATTCCTTTTCCTATGATTGTGTGTTTTGGAGATGCTTCGAAAATTTCAGCTGCCATATTTATAATCTCTTTCCCTGTTAATGCAGGCCTGGCGGTTGGTAAATTCCAAACCTGGTTCCATGAATTCCCGCTGTTTGATAATTGCCATAAAGCTTGGCCGCAATCGGGAGTGAATGTAAAAGAATGGAGTGCATCATCATTGATTAACCATTGCCCTTTTTTCTTTTTAGACATTTTATCAAATACCAAAGTATTTAAAACACTTGTTTTACAATCAGGGCCGTAAAAATCCGCTGCCTTGGCGATCAAAGCAGTAATATTTCCAGCCTTTACTTCATCCATTAATTGTGTCGCGATTTTTTCCCGCAATTCGCCTTTTCTACTTATAGGATTATAAAGTGTTTCTTCCGTCATTGCTCCATTTACCTGGCCAAGCATATAGACATTGTCAAAAAAAATAAGTTTCAGGTTATATTTCGCACAGGCTTCAATTGTATTCGACATTATTAATGGCCAATGCTTATTCCAAATATCAATATCATATTTCAAGCCCGGGCACAATAAAACAATAGAAGCACCTCGCAAAACTTCATCAGTTTGTTTTTTACTGGTAAGATCTGCGGCTAAGGTTAATCCTCCGTAAATTGATCTTGGATTACGGCTAACTAATGTAAAAGGGATTTTATTTTGAAATAGTACTTTAGAAAATTCATTAGCAATAGCGCCTCCCGCTCCAAGAATCGTGTACATATTTTAAAATATTTTTTTAAAACTTAATAGTCCAGTTGTAAGCCAAGTTTGTCTTTCAATTGTTTTACAAGCGGGTATTCTTCTATGATCCTAAGATATTGTTCTTTGGTTGAAAGGTGCTCTTCAGCTAGTTTATTATTGTTTTTATTTTCTACCACAACAACTTTATAAGTTAGGTACCTGTTATTGAAATGAGCCTGCAGGTGCCCGATCAATGTTGCCCTTTCTGTTTCCACGAACTTTTGCTGAATATTATTTTCAGTAATTATTTCTATACAATTGTTATCAATAATATTTAGCCGGGCAGATTTAAAATTTGAAACACCTGAGTGGTTATTGGTTTTACGCAGTTCCTCAATATATAATCCCCAGGCAATATATAATTCTTCTTCATTGAGATCTTTAACTGCATTACCATTTAATTTATTTTCCAGGGCCACCTGTTCCCTTATTTTTTCAAGGGCACTTATTCTTTTATTTTTTTGAAGGGGTTTTACAGTCACTACAGCAGTGTGATCTATAGCAGGCACAGGAAGTGAGGGCTTACGATCTTCTTCAATTATAAGCCGGGCATTACTTGATGGTGCAGCCTTCTCAATCATTTCCTCTTTTGATACACTACCGGGTTTTTTTATAACTTTTGAAATTTGCTCCTTTGCAGCATTTTCATTTTTATTTTTATGAGCTACGGGAATAAGCGCTTTAAAAGATACTGGCTTTGTACTTTCAAGCTGCTTTTTTGCTTGCACATTCTCTCCGTTAGATACAAGCTCAACGGCTTGTTGCAAGTAGCAAAGCTTTATTAATGTAAGCTCCACGTGAAGACGTTTATTTCGTGCCTGCCTGTAATTGATCTCGGCTTCATTCAAAACATTTAATGCGCCCAATAACAAGGCGCCATCAATTTTTAAAGCCACATCAAGATAGCGTTGCTTAAATCCCTCAGATACTTCCAGCAATATGGCCACTTTGGCATCTTTGCTTACCAGCAGGTTTCGTATAAATTCTGCAAACCCATTTAATACGAGGTCTCCTTCAAATCCCTTACGATTTATTTCATCGTACAATAAAAGCGCATCGCTGATGCTTTGATTTTGCATAGCTTCTATTAGCCGGAAGTAGTAATCTTCATCAAGGATATTTAAATGCTCCAGTGTGTTGGCATAAGTAAGTTCTCCATTAGTAAAGCTTACTATTTTATCCAATATGCTTAATGCATCCCGAAGGCATCCTTCACTTTTTTGGGCGATAATATGCAGCGCGGTTTTATCTGCCTGTATATTTTCTTTTTCACATATTTCACGCAGGTGATCAACGGTATCCTGGTTAGTAATCCTTTTAAAATCAAAAATCTGGCAACGTGATAATATTGTAGGAAGTATTTTATGCTTTTCAGTTGTTGCTAAAATAAAAATAGCAAAGGGCGGTGGCTCTTCCAGTGTTTTAAGAAATGCATTGAACGCTGAGGCACTTAACATGTGCACTTCATCGACAATATACACTTTGTATTTCCCTGCCTGTGGCGCAAACCTCACCTGGTCAACCAATGCACGAATGTCATCTACTGAATTATTACTGGCAGCATCAAGTTCATGAATATTCAAGGATGTGCCATTATCAAATGAAACGCAGGAATTACAAACATTACAAGCCTCTCCATCAGGTGTCCTGTTTTCACAATTGATCGTTTTCGCAAGAATTCTTGCGCAGGTTGTTTTACCTACACCTCTTGGCCCGCAAAACAAAAAAGCATGCGCAAGCTGATTATTTTTAATCGCATTTTTAAGCGTTGTGGTAATGTGCGATTGCCCCACAACTGTACTAAAGTTTTGTGGCCGATATTTCCTGGCTGATACGATGAATCTATCCATAAATAAGAGGGCAAATTTACAATTTTAGTACCGATAATTGATAGATGCAATTTTAGAATATGGCAGATGTCTTTACACAAACAACTATTTACTTAATTCAAAATGGGATGCCTCTTAAATTCTTTTGTTCTGTCAAAAATATAGCGGTAAGTTGTAAGTAATCGGCTTTGTTTGGCGCCTATATTTTTTGAAATATTTAAAATCTTCGGGTTAAAGTCACCCTGCCATTGAAGCTCCAGTTCGTCGTATTGCCTTTTTTTCTGTATCACATTTCCCCCGGAGACAATCATGAAATAATCTATGCCCATACCCTGGTATTCAGGAACCACACCAAACACAATACCCGTAAACTTATTACAAATACCTTTTTGCTTCAGCCATAAATATTTAAGCTTCGCAAATAATCCAAATTTTCCATTAAGATGTTTAAAAACCTGGTTAAGCTCAGGTAAATTTACCCAAAAAGCAATGGGTTTGTCATTGTGATATACGAACCAAATCAGGTCTTCATCCATAACAGGTTTCATTGCTTTAAACATTTTAAAAGCAACTTCCTTATTCAACTGCTTATTTCCTTCGTGGCTGGCCCAGGCATTGTTGTATACGGTGCTAAAGTCTGCAGAAAATTTCTGCAACTCGTTTTTGTTGATTCGTACTGCTTTATACTCCGGCATCGCATTGTATTTATCATACTGCTCATAAAACTTGCCACTTAACTTTGGTTGTACAAATAAATGCCAGCACACCTGGTTGTAAAAATTTTTGAATCCATAATCTTCAAAAAGTTTTTGATAATATGGAAGATTGTAATTCATTAAGTAGATAGGAGGTTTAAAACCTTCCACAACAAGGCCCCACCAGCGGTCACGCTCACCAAAATTTATAGGGCCATCCATAGCGCCCATGCCACGCTGCATAAGCCAGTTCTTTGCAACGTCAAACAGCATATCGGCAGCCTCCTGGTTATTGATACATTCGAAAAAACCAATACCACCTGTTGGCTGTTCATCCCCTTTATTTTTATATCTTTTATTTACAAATGCTGCTATTCGCCCAATAAGATTATTATCATCATCAATTAAAAGCCACCGGTTACATTCCCCAAAACGAAATGCCTTGTTTTTTTTGGGATCAAAAATCTCATTAACATCTTTGTCAAGAGGGCGGATATAGTTAGGATCGTCTTTATATATTCTTAATGGTACCTGGAGAAATTGTTGCGAAGATTTATTATCAAAAACCTGTATCAATTGCATGTAAGAAAATTATTTGAGAAATGTACAATCAAAAAAGTTTGTTGCCAAAAAATCACACTTTTTCAAAACCTTTTTTACAAATAACTGTATTCACTAAGGCATATTTCTTGTTATACTGGCATAAAACGAAACAATATTAAATTTTTTAAAATGGCAAAAAAAAGTGCAACTTCAAAAAAAGATCCTTGTTGGGATGGATATGAACAGGCCGGAATGAAGAAAAAGAATGGTAAGAAAGTTCCTAACTGCGTCCCTGAAAAAAAGAAAAAGAGCAAATAAGTTTTTAATTAAAATGAAGAATCATGTTAAGTTTAAAATCAAAAATGAGGGTGCATCAAAATGTTGTTTAAACTTCACACCACCGATTATGACTAAGAATTAATTATTGAAAATCACCCTTTATCTAAAAGCCTCTCAATTCTGAAAGGGTTTCTGCATCCTTACAAGTTCAAATTTCGTTTATGAATATAAAAACAAAAGAAGTGCTATATAACTGCAGGGGATGTTTTTTATAAAGAATATTTAAGCCACAGGTTTTTCTCTTTTTGACTAAAGCCTGTTTTTTGGAACGATTTCAGATCTTTTATCCTTAGCCAATATTAAATATCTTTACAGGCACAGTTAAGCATAAATCAGAAAGATGAAAAAAATTTTTACAATCCTTCTTATCACCGCCTCATTTTTTTGCAAAGCACAAAGCAAAACACTTGTTATAAGTGAAATCTATGGAGGAGGTGGCACTTTAGATGGCAGTTACAAAAATGATTATCTGCAAATCTTTAATCTATCTTCATCGCCAATAGACTTAAGTGAATATACTGTTCAGATTGCTCCAACTTCCGGTAATTCATGGAGTGTTATTAACCTTTCAGGAATAATTAAGGCCAACCATTGGTTCCTTTTAAAAGGAAACAGCGAAGGCTCTGCGGGTGCTGATTTACCTGTACCAGATGTTACCGCTAATTTTAATATTAATACAGAGAGCGGGAAGATCGCTTTGGTAAATTCTCATAAAGCTCTTACAACGTCATGCATTCCATTTAATGAAAACATTATAGATTTTGTTGGCTATGGAAATAATGCTGATTGCTCGGAAACTTCTTCCGCACCAGGTCATTCAAGCACTTCTGCGACCAGCAGGGTCAATTTTGCTTCTGATGCAAATAACAATTCCAAGGATTTCGCTGTGTTTCCCCCAAATCCCAGGAACGCATCTGAAATAGCTTTGCCAATCACCTTGAATATTTTTACTGCTAATAAAATTGACAAAGCCAATCGCATACATTGGCAGGTAAACTGCCTGTCAACATCAGTAACCTTTGAACTTGAACGTTCTTCTACTTTACAACAATTTATAACAATTTACACATCGACTGAGAGTAAGGCAAGGTGTGCAACTCCCTTTGATTTTAATGATAGTAATCCACAAAACGGAACAAATTATTATCGCTTAAAAATTATTGACATTGATGGAAATATTTCTTATTCAAAAGTCGCACTTTCTATAAATTCTTTAAGAGAAATCAATCGAATTAAAATAACTCCTAACATTGTTTCATCCATTGTTGAATTACATTACACTTCGGAGAAATCGGAGAAAATAAAGCTGCAGATTTCTGATTTACAGGGAAGAATTATTAAAAAATTATCACGCGAAGTAGTAGCAGGCGATAATAAAATTATTATCCCAACAAATGAATTTGCTAACGGTCAATATTATACCACAATATTTCTAAACGGAGAAAAAATTACTTCTGCAAAATTTGTAAAGCAATAGACGCTAAAAATTCTCTTAAATCAATCTATTGATCTTCCACGCTGAAAAGAAATTCACTGGTATTTCATCATCAAATCATATAATATTTTCTTATCCCCATCAGTGATAATTGTGCTGCTGTCTTGGGTCTCGAAGTGACGCTTAAAAGCCATTACTGCTGCTGAAGAGTCTTTAACGGAATAGCCTATAATTCGTAAAGCCCGCAGGCTATTGAAATCTGCAGGTATAGAAATTTGACTCGTATCCCCATACCACATACCATATCCATTTAGGGATAATAACTGCCATGGAAATTTTACATTAGGATCATTTTTGCGGGTGGGTGCAATATCAGCATGGCCAATAAAATTTGTTACAGGAATATTGTAGGATTTTTTTAGAGTATCTAATAACGTTAGTAAGCTATTTATTTGGGCGGGAGGAAAAGAATCGAAGCCATTATTATCAAGCTCAATACCAATAGATGAGGAGTTAATATCCTTATCATTTCCCCAGGATCCTGCACCGGCATGCCATGCACGCAAATAATCATTTAGCATATGATGAATGGTACCATTCTTACATATTACATAGTGAGTACTTACCTGTGTGCGTGTTAAAGTAAACGTTTGAAGCGTTTGTTCGCAACTGTTTTGTGCTGTGTGGTGAATAACTACAAAATTTGGTTTGCGCATTCCAAAATTAGTAGTCCCAACCCAGCCTGATTGAGTGTTATAAACATCTTTAGCGGGTAACTGGCTTACTGTTTTACCGAATGACTTTGCCTGGCGCTTGTAAACTTTATTAGTTGCAGAATATTTATTAGGTGAGCAGGAAGCTATTGTAACCATAAAAAAGAAAATGTAATAAAATTTTATCGGCATGTTTTTTTTCGTAAAGATAATAAGCAGATACAGATGAATATTTCAAATCAAATTTAAAAAGCTCACTTTTATATAATCGTACAATTACAAGAATTTGCTTGGTAGTTTTCAAATACTTATGTTGTAAATCTTACTGCCACATCGGAAAAAATGCTTCCGGAAATTCACCTGCTATTTTAATCATTTCTAAAATTATTATTATGAAAAAGATGTGTTTATTTTTTTTAGCAGGAATCATATTTTCTTCCTGCAACAACCAGGCAACTGAATCAAAAGAAGCAATAAAAGAATTCTGTATCTGCCGAACCTGCGGCTGTTACCATGAATTATCCATACACTATTGATCACCCTGATAACTGGGAAATTGGTAGCACTGATAATACAATGGCTGCATTAACTGCATTGAAAGCCTATGAAAATGGAAATGTTGCTGAATGTGTAAAGTATTTTGGAGATTCGGTTCGCCTTCAGTTTGATGGCCTTGATACAAAGGTTTCAAATGATAGCTTAAAATCAATGTTTACTAAAAGCCGCGCAGCATTAAAGAACATGGAAGTTAAAATGGATGATTGGGAATCTGTGATTTCAAAAGATAAAAATACCGAGTATGTAAGCCTCTGGTATAAAGAATTATGGGAGGATACTAAAGGGAAAAAAGACTCTTTAGTACAGATGGATGACCTTCAGATGAAAAATGGGAAAATCGTAAGTATAGATCAGAAGAGCAGGAAACTGGCTTCTAAAAAAATGTAAAAAAAAGTTCTTCACCAATAGAAAAAGCACTGTAACCCGCGGTGCTTTTTTATTGAATAAGTTTTGCTCATGGTGTAATTCTCGCTTATGCTTTCAAATAATTACAAAAGCTCTAAAATAAGAGAATTAAATAATTGCGCAGCCTATTTTGTACCGTTACATATTTCTTCTGTATTGGCCGCCTACTTCGTAAAGAGCATGAGTAATTTGCCCCAAAGAACAAAATTTTACAGTCTCCATCAATTCTGCAAATAGGTTCCCGTTATTAATAGCTACTTTCTGCAGCCTCTTTAGCATATCGCTGCTTTCTTTTTTATGATGAACGTGAAATGCATTTAAATTCTTTATTTGCAAATCCTTCTCTTCGCTTGTACTGCGTATAACCTCCTCCGGTAGTATGGTGGGCGACCCGGCTTTATTGAGGAAAGTATTTACACCCACGATTGGGAACTCACCTGTATGTTTTTGACTTTCATAGTACAAACTTTCTTCCTGTATTTTATTCCGCTGGTACATTCGTTCCATAGCGCCGAGAACACCGCCTCTTTCTGAAATGCGATTAAATTCATCCATCACTGCCTCCTCCACGAGATCAGTAAGCTCTTCAATAAGAAAACTTCCCTGGGTGGGATTTTCATTTTTTGCAGTTCCTAATTCCCTGTTTATAATTAACTGTATAGCCATTGCACGGCGCACACTTTCTTCTGTGGGTGTAGTTATTGCTTCATCATAGGCATTCGTATGAAGGCTGTTACAATTATCATAAATAGCATACAATGCTTGCAGGGTAGTTCTTATGTCATTAAAATCAATTTCCTGTGCATGTAAGCTTCTGCCACTGGTTTGAATATGATACTTCAACATTTGTGACCTTGTGTTAGCATTATATTTATACTTCATAGCCTTTGCCCAGATACGGCGTGCTACGCGGCCGATCACACTATATTCAGGATCCATTCCATTACTAAAAAAGAAAGAGAGGTTAGGGGCGAAATCATCAATATTCATGCCCCTGCTAAGATAATATTCTACATAGGTAAAACCATTGGACAAAGTAAAGGCAAGTTGTGTTAAAGGATTGGCGCCTGCCTCAGCGATATGATAGCCACTTATAGAAACCGAATAAAAATTCCTGATTTTATTATCAATGAAATATTCCTGCACATCTCCCATTAATTTAAGCGCAAATTCCGTTGAAAAAATGCAGGTGTTTTGTGCCTGGTCTTCCTTTAAGATATCCGCCTGCACTGTGCCGCGAACTGAAGCCAATGCCTTTGCTTTTATATCTTCATAAATTTCTTTATCAAGCACATCTTCGCCAGATAACCCAAGCAATCTTAACCCAAGGCCATCATTTCCTTTTGGCAAGTGGCCTTTCATTTTTCCTTGTTCAGGATTTACCGGCTCGCCGTGAGTTCCGATATATTTTGGAAGCTCATCAGGTCCAGATTTTGATTCAATAATTTCGTTTACCCTTTCCCGTAAGTCATTGTCAATTATATATTTTTCACATTGCTGATCAATAGCTGCATTTAAAAAAAATGCAAGCAGCATGGGGGCGGGGCCGTTAATGGTCATGCTAACCGATGTCTTAGGATCACAAAGGTCAAAGCCGCTGTACAATTTTTTAGTATCATCAACACTTGCAATACTTACACCGCTATTGCCAACTTTTCCATAAATATCAGGACGGGTGGCCGGATCCTCTCCATATAAAGTAACACTGTCGAATGCAGTGCTCAGCCGCTTTGCCGGTTGTCCCACACTCACATAATGAAAACGCCTGTTGGTTCTTTCCGGACCGCCTTCACCAGCAAACATCCTTGTTGGATCTTCCTCTGATCTTTTTAGTGGGAACACTCCAGCGGTATATGGAAACTGGCCTGGGAAATTTTCCTGCAATCTCCATCGGAGAATATCGCCCCAATCTTTAAAACGAGGCACAGCAATTTTTGGGATTTTAGAATGAGAAAGTGATTCAGAATAGAGTGGCTGTTTAATTACTTTACCTCTTACATTGTACTCAAAAAAATCCTTTTGATAAGAGCTTTTTAAATTATCCCATTCATCTATAAGTTCTTTTGATTCCGGCAGTAATTTTTTATTCAAAGATAAAGCGACTGCTTCCATAGTTTCAATGGCCGGTGCATTTTTCCCTTCTTCAAAATAATTTTCTTTTAAAATTGCTGATGCACCAATCACCTGGTATAATTGTGAAGCAATTTCAGCTTGTTCAATTGCCTGGCTGTTATATTTCGCAATTTCCTCAGCAATTTCCGCCAGGTAACGCACCCGCTTTGGAGGTATTACAGAAGTTGAATTCAGCTGATATCCCGATGGAGGTGTTTTCAAATTACCAAAGTTTACATTAGTTTTTTCTCTGATTGTTTTTACCAGTTTCTCAAATAAAGCGTTTACACCTGTATCATTAAAAAGAGAAGCTGTTGTACCAATTACAGGTAGCTCATCATCTTTGGCATCCCATAAAGAATGATTGCGTTTATATTGTTTTTTAACATCGTTTAATGCATCGCGGGCACCAGCCTTATCAAATTTATTAATGCAAACTATGTCTGCGTAATCCAGCATGTTGATCTTCTCAAGCTGCGATGCGGCACCATATTCGGGAGTCATCACATACATGCTCACATCACAATGATCCAGGATAGATGCATCGCCCTGCCCAACTCCTGCACTTTCAAGAATAATGAAATCATAACCTGCAACTTTGCAAATATCAATTGCTTCCTGTACATACTTACTAAGCGCTTTATCGCTCTCGCGTGTGGCAAGTGATCGCATATAGGCACGTGGGTGATGAATTGAATTCATACGGATGCGATCACCCAACAAAGCGCCACCAGTCTTTTTCTTTGAAGGATCCACTGAAATGACTGCAATGGTTTTATCGTCATAACTATTTAAAAAGCGGCGTACAATTTCATCAGTAACAGAAGATTTTCCGGCTCCGCCTGTACCTGTAATGCCAAGAACAGCCCCGGCACCAAATGAATCATTAGCTGAATTATCATTTTTTAAGATTTCTACCGGATTACCATTCTCAACGCTTGTAATAGATCGTGCTATTTGTTTAATATCTCTCCATTCTCCCAAGGCAAATTTCCCGTTATGTCCATTGCCGTTAGATTTTGCTTGTCTTTCGCCCCTGAACGGAAATGAGGGAAGGCTTCTTCTTACCACATCTTCTATCATACCTTCAAGGCCCATTGTTCTTCCATCATCTGGTGAATAAATTCGGGTAATTCCATAAGCATGCAGTTCTTCAATTTCTTTAGGAAGAATTGTTCCACCGCCTCCCCCAAAAATTTTTATGTGGCCGCAACCATTCTCTTCCAGCAAGTCTTTCATGTACTTAAAAAACTCCAAATGGCCACCCTGGTAACTCGTAATTGCAATACTGTTTGCATCTTCTTCAATAGCACATTCTACAATTTCATGTACGCTCCTGTTGTGGCCAAGATGAATGATCTCTGCACCTTTGCTCTGCATAATCCGTCGCATAATATTAATGGCAGCATCGTGTCCATCAAATAAGGAAGCTGCAGTTACGATTCTTACTGTTGGGATTACTTTTTCATTCATACACAAAAATCAAATAAATGATGCGATTGAGGAAAGTAAAATTACAAATAAAGAAAGGGAAAAAATAATGATCGTTTGTTTTTGGAATCAGCGTTTTTACTGTGTTTACGCTGAATAAAATTAGATACTAACCCAATACCAATATTTGAACTGCGATATTCTACAAAACGATGATTCAATAAAACGGAAACTGAACCCTGTAATCGAAATTTAAAAGGAACCTTTTTGAAACCAAAAGTGTACGTGAGAGCAGGCTCCCAAAAGAAGACAGGATAAACAGTGAGGCGATCAAGTAAATAATTATTCAATTCAACAGAAGTATAATTAGTTCTGATATTGGAAAATAATATTTCTGTAAACCGGGAGGAAAGTGCGGCATTAAAATTAGGTCCAGGCTTGTAGATAAAAGATGGCTGAATGAAAAGCTTTGTAACCCTGCTTTGGTGATATTTCTCGGAACGAATACTATTTGAAAAAAAATCATCATAAATCTTTGAAGTGCCAAAGGCCGTACCCGCAAAAACCTGGAACCGCATCTTTTTATTTTTCTTCATAAACGCAAAATATCCTGCACCCATTTCTGTAAAATTTCTTTTGTAGGTTAAGAAGGAGCTGTCACCCTGGAAAAAGGTATCATTAGTGCCATTACTTTCCCAACGAAAATTTTCATTAAGCATGATTGCAAAATGATTACTAAAAGCCCACGCGGTATGCAGATCAAGACCGCGATTATGATTACCTTTTGAATGAAAAATATCAATGGAGGTTCCATAATTTGCTGCCAGTTCCACATCATTTTTTTTATCTATCCCAGGTATGTTTTGTGTAGGCGGGCTATATACATACCGCGGAGTATAGCATGATAAAATATAACAACAAATAAAAAAAATAATTAGAATATTTTTCATGAATATTATGTCAGCCCATCTTAAAAGTTAGCGCTGCAAATTCTTTTACACTTAGAGTTTCTGCCCTGCGGTTAAATAATTCATCGGTAAGAATATCATTTGAAAATAAACTTTTTACTCCGTTACGTAATGTCTTCCGGCGTTGATTAAATGCTGTTTTAACTAACACCCAAAATGCTCTTTCACTTTTTACGGGTAAATAATTTTTATGAGCGGTTAATCTTATTACGCCGCTTTGTACTTTGGGCTGAGGCGTAAAACATTCATTTCCTACAGCAAATAAAAATTCAACATTATAATAATATTGAAGCAAAACACTTAGCACTCCATAAATTTTACTGCCTTCTTTTGCTGCAGCCCTTTCTGCAACTTCCTTCTGAAACATGCCAATTACAACGGGCACATATTCTTTCCATTCAAGCACCTTGAACAAAATCTGTGTTGAGATATTGTAGGGGAAATTTCCTATTAAGGTAAATGGCTCTTCGAAAGGACGATCAATTTCAAGAAAACTTTTATTGATTAGTTTACCAGCCAATTGAGGGAATTGTTTTAAGAGATAATCCACTTTTTCGGTATCAAGTTCTACAGCTTTAAAACTAACGCGGGGAATTTTTATAAGATGCCTGGTGAGAGCGCCACCGCCGGGGCCTACTTCAAGTAAATTTTTGAAAGAATGTTGATTTAAAGATTCAACGATTTTGTGGATTATTTTTTCGTCTTTTAAAAAATGCTGGCCCAGTGATTTTTTTAAAGTAAACATTACGGCTGCAAATTAGCGATAAGTTTGACTATAGATATTTTAAAAGTAAATGCCTCTTCTTACCAGGAAAAGGCATTTAAATATGTATAATTTGCTCACTTATTTCATTATCCCCAGCTTGGTATTTAATATTTCATCGTTTAGTAATACCTGCACATTATAAACTCCGCTGCCATATTTACCCAGATCACTCATTTGTATTAAATTTTTACCCTTGTATACCCTGATTTGTTTTACTAATATGATTATACCTGTGTTATCGATCAACCTTATTGTTGCAATACTTTCTTTATCTGACCGGATTTTAAGAACAGTATTATCAGTAGCAGGATTAGGCATAAGTGTTACCAACGATTTCGTGTTGTTTAATTTTACTACAATAACATTACTTATGGTGAGCTCGCCGTTTTTACCAATAACATGCAGCCTGTAAAAGACCATATCGGTATTTAAATCGCTTATATCATTGAGTAAATAAAACGTTTGTAATTCGTTGGGCCTAACCGTGGTTGATAAGGTGCCGTTAAGGGTGAAGTTTTGATTATCGGTGCTTCGATAAATTTCAAACTTGTCAACTTCGCTTGCAACCATTACACTCCAGCTCAATTGAACAGTCTTATTGTTTTTTGGCGCTCCACTAAATTTAGCAAATTCAATAGGTAAAACAAACGTAACCCATCTCCAATCCCTGTCTCCGGCTAATGCAGGTGTTTTTTGAACAACAGCTCTTGTACCAGGAGAAGGATCGCCGGCGGTTGAGCCACCGTTTCCAATATTCTTTGAAGTTACTTTTGCTGAGGTATTATCCAGGTCGAAGCGATCATCCAGCCCATCGCCATCTGTATCAACATTCGTTAACGTTACGATTTCATCGGCTATGCCATTAAAATTCCAATCGTTTCCTTCCTTTATATCAAGGTATCCATCGCCATCTGTATCGAGGTCGCGATAATCAGGGGTACCGTCCCCATCTTTGTCAATAACAAATATTCCATGCCCGCCAAAAGAAGGCGTATTATCATAAGCATCATCAAGACCATCTTTATCTGTATCAATACCTGAAGGTAAAAAATACCCTAATGTTGATGGCCCTTCAATATTATCAGTTATACCATCATTGTCACTATCAATATCCAGGTAGTCAGGATTTGGGTCAGCATCTGTATTACGTAAGGTGAGTAAGCCCATTGATGAAATAGTTGTCGACCATCCATTAGTACCAATAACACCATCGACAAAGCCATCCAGGTTTGCATCGGGTAAGCCTGCTTCAATAACATCTACAATTCCATCACCATCACTATCTACATCATAAGGATTTGCCCTGGAATCTTTATCCATATTTTTAAAAGGATAGCTATCTGCTTTACCATCATTATTTATATCAGCACCGGTCTTTAAAAGAGCATTAAGCAGGATGATATTATCCGAAATGCCGTCAGAATTTGCATCCACGAATCCATCAATCTTTCCATCATTATTTGCATCAGCACCTCCAACTTCTCTTACATCAGGAATGCCATCATTATCACTATCGAGATCAATGAAATTAGGAACTCCATCACCATCAAGGTCAGGCAATCCCAGTCCAAATCCTGAATTATATGCACCTGAATTGTTTGTATCAACATTTTGTGAAAGGCCGTCGCCATCTGTATCGGAATAATTATCAATTTTACCATCGCCATTCGCATCAACCCCACCTGCTTCTACCACATCTGGTATACCATCATTATCGCTGTCAAGATCAAGCATGTTTATAATTCCATCTTTATCAGCATCAAAGCGATCATCAATTCCGTCACCGTTTGTGTCAACGCGGCCCGGGAAATCTATATCAAGATAATTGGGAATACCATCATTATCAGAATCGCCGTCAGCCTCAAAATTATCATTGATGAAATCGCCGTTGTTATCCACGAAGCCGGCATAATCAATATCATATGCATTTTTAATACCATCACCATCTGCATCTGCAAAAGCCGCAGCCATGTTACTTTCCACAAAATCCGGAATACCGTCTTTGTCTTTATCAATATTGCATGATATAAATATAGTTACTGCCTGACATATGGTATTATTACAATCTCCTTCAGCCCTCACATAGTAAGTGGTCGTAACCGATGGTGAAACTATTATTGTTGTCCCCGAACCTATCAGGGCGCCTCCGCAACTGCCGGAATACCATTTCCATGAAGCGTTGGTGCCAAGAGAGCCACCGACTACTGAAAGAGTAACCAGATTTAAAGGGCATACATTATTTTTATTCCGGGAAGCAGATGTAGGATCTACAGAGGGAGTTTTGGAAATTAAAAGATATCCGGGAGAGGTATATTGGCAGTTGGGACTTCCAATATTGCCGGCTGCTGCAACAATCACCCGGTAATACTTACCTGTGTTTAACCCAGTAACGGGATTAATAATATACGTAGAAGATGTAGCACCAGGGATATTTGCCCATATGATACTATCTGCGCTAACCTGCCACTGATAATTTTTTGCACCGGGTATCGCCGAAGGATCGCTCAAAGAAGAAGTGAATGTAGTAGAGCCACCCAGGCACCCTCCTGAAGGAACCACGATATTTATAACGGGCAATGCATCGCAGGTACCATATTGAATATCGTCTATCGCTATATCATTGCCACACCCTCCGGGAGCGTCATTTATCAATTCAATGATTATACTGCCATAAGAAGCAGGACTTGTAAATTTAAGTCCATATTGCTGCCATGAAGTTGCCGTAATATTTGGCGTAGAGATTTGAGTAATTACCAACCCTGTAGCTCCATCAAGTATTCGCATTTTAATTTGCGGATACTTAAATCCTCCAAATCCATTACACAAAGTCTGGTAGCTTGAATTACCAATAAATGCCGCATAAAATGATAATGAGTATTGCTGGTTTGCACAAGTAGAGGCAAAAAAGGTGCCCCGGTACATTTTAGTGCTTGCCGCATCAGCATTTATAACAAGCATCCGGCCATTGGCATTCCCGGTATGGTCTGTTAAGCCAATAAAATTGGCATTGTCAGCATTGTTGGCATTGTTAGTTACTGTATAAGTTTCGTCAGGAATAGGCTGAGTAAGGACGCCCGTATATGAGGTGGCTGCAGTAGCGAAAAAAACACCGGTACCAGCAATTGGGGCTCCTAAAGTTTTTGTTAAGCCTATACCACTGCCAAAATTTTGAGTATATAATGGATTTGAAATGGCGGCGCATGGCGGAGTTACAGCTGCCAGGGCAATAAGGAGTGGTGTAGGCTGGCTTTCTCCAAGATCATCGGGCTTATCGTTTTGATTAAGATCGGGTGTTGGGCCATTAGTAGACGAATCTCTCAAGGCTACACTATTAAAACCATTCGCTGTTGCAATAGCCAGATTGTTATAAATAACGCCCGATTGAATATTCGATAATCTGCACGATATGCGGATTGTAAAATTATTATTAGATACAGGATAATTGGAAACATTCTGGCCTGCTGCCAATAAGTTAATATTGCTGTTTCCATTGTACGAAGGATCTAGTGAAACTCCGGCCGGGTTACTTGTAAATGTTGCTGTAACATTTGATACATTAGCCGCGCCATTTATAGAGGTAAGATTATCCGTAACCTGCACATTGGTCAAAGGTACATTACCATAGTTTTTTACATATACATCATACACGACATCGTACTGGTTTGGTGTGCCAGTAGCAGTTAATGAAATTAATTTTTTAGCAGAACCGATTCCAGAATTAATCTGCGTCATATCCACAGCATAAATCCCTTTTCCTGCAGGATAGGTATAACTAACGCCAGCGGTATCTCCGGTGATAGGGTCAACTCTTGCATATTTGCAGCCGGTGGAATAGCTTGTTATCAAATCACCATCAGCGTAAGCAATGCCTACTAAACTTGAGGCGCCAGCCGGTTTTTTAACTGTATCTATATAAGTACATGTTATATGGCCGGTAGGGCCGCCATAACTTTTGTAATCGGGTGTGAATAGCTTATTATCAATAGCAAAATACATCTGGCCAGATGGAGTCATTGTAATATCTCCGGAGTTAGCCGAATATATTTTTGACCCTCCGGTCAGGTTCATAGTATCTTTTGGCCCTAAAACTCCTGTTGCAAAATCTACGGTACTTAAATAAGCATCTAAAGAACCGGTTAACGGATTAATAGCAGCGGAAAAATCCATCTGCCAGGCTATTCCGTTGGCATCAAAAGTTAATCCAATAACAGCAGATTTAAATGTACGTAAAGTATCCAGGGCCGCAAGAGGACAGGCATAAGGGCTCCATTTCCAGATATATGTAGTCCATGGATTAGTTGATAAATCAACTTGCTGATAATAAAGCATTCCGTCAGCGGGATTAAAAGATATTCCTGACAGGAAGATTGAAAATCCTTTGGGTTTAAGTTTCGGAAAACAACCTATGGGTGAAATAGAATTACTTAAGTTAGGAGATGTATAATTGTAATAATACAGTGAATCTTTTCCTCCTCCACCTCCACAATTGTTTCTACCAAGACTTACTGGTAAACTAACTGTAGCTGACTGTGCAGATACTTCCTGATAAAAGCCTGTCAACACCAGTAAGGTCAAAAACAAAAATGATTTCATTAGAATAGATTTACCTGTTTAATTTATTTACCAAATTTTAGTGTTCAATAATTAGTTTTTTTGTGCTCACTACTTCATGGTTTTGTATTATCTGAATCTCATAAACGCCATTCGGCATATTGTAGGATTCAAAATGTAAAAAATCATTGTTTGTAGTTATTTGGCTAACCAAGTTGCCCGCAGAATTCATTACATGAATGGTTATTTTTTCCCTGTTAATATTGCTAAAGGCTACATTGACAATCTTGCCTGCAGGGTTTGGAGTTATTATCATATGTACATTCTTAACTGATTGAATTTTTACAACTTTTGTAAACTCAGTATTATCAGCAGAAATTATTTCTGCCTTATAGAATATAGTTGCTGGGGAAGTATTTTTATCAATAAACTGAAAATTATCAAGCTGATTGAAATTTCCTTTTGCAATCATTTGACCTACTTCTGCAAAGTCAATTCCATTGAAACTTCTTAACAATACAACCCTTGTAATCGGCTGTGCTTTTGTAATGCTTAGATTTATTTGATTACCATTAACAGACTTAACCGCGGTAAAATCTGCTACTTTTACAGCTAGTGTACTTAGTTTGAACGTACTGCCTGTAGACAATGTCCTTGCACTATCATCATAAGCAACCGTAACAGGATCAAAAGATAAATTATAGACTAATAAATTACCAGGTACCGGTGCACTTAATCCATTACCTGCATAGGAAAGATTACCAGCGCCCCAATCAAAGAAAACGATTGTAGTATCCTGAGCAGCAATAGAGCCTTTCACATGCAGTACAACAGGGCCATTAAAATAGCTAACATTTGAGCCTGAGCTTTTAGACTGGGAAGCCACCTGTACTGCAAGCTTTTTTGATGAAGGATTATTCCAATTAATAGTATTTATGGGATTTCCAACACCACCTACTGCGACAGCAGCGCTACCTGAGCCGCCTATATAGTCTCTGAAAAATTCGGAAATATCTGTTCCTAAGACAGCATTAAAATATTTCTTAAGTGTATCTGTATTTGCAGACTGAAGTGCACGGTTAGTCTGGTAACTAGTTAACGCCTGGAAATATTTAGTATCACCAGACATAGCTCTTAACATCGAAGCGACCATAGCCCCTCGCTTATAAATTGTGCTTCCATAGTTGCTGC
>DASYOM010000171.1:0-2140 GCA_036007765.1 Chitinophagaceae bacterium
GCCCGGACCATTTGAAATATAATTTATTGGTACTCCTACCGCATCATTAATATAGCTTATATAGGTTTTTATTTCTGCAGGCAGGTTAATATACTTTTTTATTGAAGTGATATCAGTTTTCCAACCATTAAATTTTTTATATAACGGCCTGATGTCCATCCCCTGCATTTGAAATGGAATTTGATTTGTATACTCTCCATTCATGTTATATTTCTCGCATACTTCCAATTCTTCCAAAGTATCCAAGACATCCGTCTTTGTCATTACTAATTGTGTAACTCCATTGATCATGCATGCGAAATTTAAGGCTACAAGGTCAATCCAGCCACATCTCCTCGGGCGCCCGGTAGTGCTGCCAAATTCGTTTCCGAGTTTTCTTAATAGCTCACCTTTTTCATCATGAAGCTCAGTAGGAAAAGGGCCACTACCTACTCTTGTGCAATAAGCTTTTGTAATACCAAAAACTTCTTTTATTTTTTGAGGAGCGACACCAAGGCCACTGCTAACGCCTGCAGAAATAGTGCTGGAAGATGTTACAAAAGGAAATGTTCCGAAATCAACATCCAGCATACTTCCCTGGGCGCCTTCTGCAAGAACTTTTTTACCACTTTGAATAGCATCGTTTATAAAATACTCACCATTAACTATTTTGAGGGTTTTAATAAATTCCAGGGCATCAAAAAATTCTTCCTCCCAAACTGATATACCTTCTGAAAAAGAAAAATTATCTAATAATTTTTGATGCTTGAGACGCAGCTTTATATATTGGGAAATAAAGTTTTTATTTAGGATGTCTCCAATACGCAACCCGTTTCTGCCCGTCTTATCCATATAGGCTGGAGTAATTCCCCTAAGTGTGGAACCAATTTTATCCAAATCTTTTGCTGCCTCACTCGCTTTGTCCAAAGCACGGTGAGTAGGTAATATCAAATGAGTTCTTTCACTTATGAATAAATTTTTACGATAATCAATTCCCATTGCTGCTACAGATTCACACTCACTCCTAAGGGTAATAGGGTCAAGTACAACGCCATTTCCAATTAAATTAATTTTATTATCGTGAAAAATGCCTGAAGGAATTTGATGCAAAACAATCTTTTCACCTTTAATATAAAGGGTATGGCCAGCATTTGCACCTCCCTGGAAACGGGCAATTACGTCATAACCTGGAGTAAAATAATCTACGATTTTTCCCTTTCCTTCATCACCCCATTGTAAGCCAAGAATTACATCAACCATTTAAAGAATTTTAATGAGCCCCGGAAGTAAAAATAAAATGAAAAAAAATGAAACCTGCTTTTTTTATTCAATAAGGAATTTTGCTTTTTGAGGAGAACTATAATATGGGGATAACTATGGATTCAATTTATCTGCAAGGGAGCTATTAACCGAAGGAGGTGGTAATTAAATACTAATTAAGCAACTTTCAGCAAACTAAGCTTGCTAATTTTAAATTTACGCTCAGCATAGTCTAACGTCACAACAAAGGTTTTTACTTTCTGTGAAGGAAGATCATACATAGCATCAGTTAAAATACTTTCGCAAATACTTCGCAGACCTCTTGCTCCGAGTTTATATTCAATGGCTTTTTCAACCATAAAATCATATACATCATCTTCAATAACAAGTTCTATTCCCTCCAGCTCAAACAACTTTTTATACTGCTTGATGAGAGCATTTTTTGGCTCTGTTAATATATTACGTAAAGTAATTTTATCAAGTGGATTCAGATAAGTGACCACAGGCAATCTTCCCAGCAGTTCAGGAATAAGCCCAAATGATTTGAGGTCCTGTGCATTTACAAATTGCAATAAATTTTTTCTCTGAAATTCCTGGAGGTCTTTATTTACAGTAAATCCAATTGCATTTGTATTTATTCTTCGGGCGATAAGCCTGTCCACACCATCAAATGCTCCACCGCATATAAAAAGGATATTTGTAGTGTTTAATTTTATAAGTTTTTGTTCGGGATGTTTACGCCCGCCTTGAGGCGGTACGAGTACTTCAGTTCCTTCCAATAATTTTAATAATCCCTGCTGAACTCCTTCACCGCTTACGTCACGTGTGATACTTGGATTGTCGCTCTTGCGTGCTATTTTGTCTATCTCATCAATGTACACAATACCTTTTTGCGCAGCAT